>CALZAJ010000005.1 GCA_945613785.1 uncultured Verrucomicrobiota bacterium
GCACTCGGATGTCAATGATCCGTCAAAGGGATGTCACCTGAGAAAATCGCACCCGGAAACAAATAGCTGGTAGCGGTCCCCCGCTACCAGCGACCAGCTGTCATCTGCCAACGAGCCTTAAAACTCGTAGCTGATCGTAAACATGTA
Source organism: uncultured Verrucomicrobiota bacterium (assembly GCA_945613785.1). Taxonomy (GTDB): domain Bacteria; phylum Verrucomicrobiota; class Kiritimatiellia; order RFP12; family UBA1067; genus UBA1067. The sequence continues at coordinate 148 of CALZAJ010000005.1, forward strand.
GCTGCGGCCGGCGGCCGGATAGAAGACCTCGTACTTCGAAGCCGACCGCGTCGCGCAGTCGGCATAGCGTCGGTCCAGGAGATTGTCGACCGTGAAGCCGAACGTGAAGCCCTTGAGGTAACGGCATTCAGGACGGTACTGCACGCCAGCATTCACGAGACCGTACGAGGCCAGGCGGTTGCCTTCGTTGGCGAAGTCCGAATAGGCATAGCGCGACGTGAGGAAACGATAGCCGGCGAAGACGAAGCATTCGTCCCAGAGCCAGACGCGACCGGACGTCTGGATCGTCGACTTCGCCGACATCGGGACGTCCTTTCCGTCGTAGGCGCCGCCGTCGAATTCGGCGTTCACGAAGGTATAGGAGAGATGCGCGCCCGCGACCTTGTCCTTCTCCCAGCTGCCGCCAACCGTGAAGCCTTCACGGAGGATGTCACACGGAGCGTTCACGTTCGTGCCCCAGACGAACTTGTCGTAGAGGATCTCGTGTTTCGTCTTCGTGATGAAGACATTGCCGAACACGTTGAAGTCCTCGAGGAACGTGTAGTCCGCGCCGACGTCGATGTTCCATCCGGTCTCGGGACGCAGCACCTTCTGCGCCACGTAGTTCCTGTACGGATTCTCGTCGAGGAAGGCATTGCGGAAGGTTCGCGAGAAGCGCACATAGGCCTTCAGGTCCTCGACCGGCGTCACAAGCACGGCCGCATCGGCCGCATAATCGTCCGAAACGCGACGCTGAGACGCAAGCGTCGTGTTCTCGTCCCACGTGCGCTGATAGCGTCCCCCGACCTGCAGGGCGAGCCAATCGGTCAGGTTCAGCTTATCCTGCGCGAAGACGCCCATCGACTGACGGTTGTATTCGTACTTGGATTCCGTGACCTTGGTGGACCCCCAGAAGTCAGGCGTGTAGTGTCCGCTGTCGCGGTTGCTGCCATGGAGGCGGTCGTAGCGGTAGCTCGTCCCGACGATGAGCTCGTTGTCAAGTCCGAAGAGCTGCATCGTATTGATCCACTGCGGCGTCACCTCATAGGAATACAGATCGTAGAACATGCGGTAGTCGTCCGTCCAGCTGACCTCTGCAGGCGCCCAGCCGTTGTTCGGATCGTAGTCCGTGTAGCTGCCGAAGTAGAAGCTGCGGCTCTTCATCTTGCTGCGCGAGAACGAGAAGTTGACGCGCAGGCGGTTCTCCTCGTTCAACACCCCTTCAAACGTCGCGTTGAGTCCGCCCGTCGTGCGGCGATACCAATCGGCCAGCATATCGGAGCGGCGGCGATGATGTTTCCAATCCGACGCCGAGAGGTAGCCGGGGAGATCATAGTCGGAATCGTTGAAGAACGCGCTGATGCGCAGGAACGAACCGTTCTCCCAGTCCTTCCGAAGGCCGGCGCCGGCATTCCACGTCTGCCAGTCGTTGCGGTCGCGGAAACCCTTCGAGTGTTCCCATCCGCCGTTTGCCCAGTATTTCACGCCGGCCTCTTCGTCACCGCCGCGATAGGAGGCGTTGGCGCCGAAGGTCTCCCAGCTGCCGCCATGCACGGACACCTTGCCGTGGTTCTCGTAGTCCTCCGGTTCGGTCACGATGTTGATGGCGCCGGCAGACGCCGCATCGCCCTGCAACACGCTCTGGGAACCGCGAAGGACCTCGACCTGGCGGACCGAGGAGAGATCGATCTGCGAAAGGAGCGGGGCCGACATGTCGGCGAAATTGAGGCGCTGTCCATCGACCATCACGAGCACGCGGCCAAAGCCGTTCTCGCCCCAGCCCGCCATCGACACCTGTGCCAACGCGGGATTGCCCGCGCCCGTCCTGATGATGTTGAGCGAGGATGTCTTCCTCTCAAGGAGATCCGTGATGTCCTTCGCGCCGCTCTGCGCGATCTCCTCGCGCGTAATGACGCGGACCGGTGCCGGAATCTCCAGGGCTGTGCGGTCGGCGCGCGACGCCTCGACGACGATGCGAGGCAGTTCGGCGGAGGCTGTTTCATTGGTCGTCTCGGCAAACGCGCCGAACGACCCGGCTGCGGCAATCGCCACAGCGAGTGTCTTCTTTTTCATTCGTCCTGACTTTCCCCCTCATGCGAGGGTACTTGTGGTTTAAGGGGGAAACTCGTGTTCCGACTTTACGGTTGCGCGACAGCGCCTGATTTGCACAGGACTTCCCGGTTTCCGTCCCCGATGTGTGAGCGCGTATTATACCAAAACTCAACCCGCGCGTTCACCCAATTCGAGCCAACGGGTCTCGAGTTCGTCGAGTTCGGCCTGAAGCACGGGAATCTCCGCAAACCGCGCGTACTCCGTCACGGGATCGAGCGCGTTGATCTCCGCGATCCTGGCCTCCAGCTCGGCAATCTTGCCCGGCAGCGCATCAAACTCGCGCTGTTCCTTGTAGGACAGCTTCTGCGTCGGACGCGGCCTGTCCGTGACGGCCGGCGGACGCTTGTCGTCTGCCGCCTTGGACCTCTCTTCCTTCGGACGCTGATTGAGGTAGTCCTCATAGCCGCCGGGATACTGACGCGCAAGGCCATCGCCCTCCAGCACCAGCGTGGACGTGACCACGTTGTCGAGGAATTCGCGGTCGTGAGAGACGAGCAGCAGCGTCCCCTTGTAGGCGAGGAGCTGTTCTTCCAGCAGCTCGAGCGTCTCAATGTCGAGATCGTTCGTCGGCTCGTCCATGATCAGGAGATTGGCCGGCTTCAGGAACAGCTTCGCGAGCATCAGTCGCGCACGCTCGCCGCCCGAAAGCGCCTTGACCGGCGTCCGCGCGCGTTCAGACGAGAAGAGAAAGTCCGCCAGGTAGGAGAAGACATGTTTCTTCACGCCGCCGACGATGACTTCGTCACGATCGCTCGCGACATTCTCCGCCACGGTGAGCTCCGGCTTCATCTCACTGCGGAGCTGGTCGAAGAACGAAAGCTCGACGTTCGTGCCGAGCGTCACCGATCCTTTGGTCGGCTGAAGCTTGCCGGTGAGCAGCTTGAGGAGCGTCGTCTTACCGGCACCGTTCTTGCCGAGAATGCCGATGCGTTCGCCGCGCAAGACGTCTGCCGTAAAATCGCGGATGATCTCCCGTTCGCCATACGAGAAGCCAAGGTTCTCGATCTTCAGGACGCGGACGCCGCCAGGCGCGGCCGTATCGAGTTTCATCGTCGCCGTGCCGACCTGCGTCCGTCGCGCGGCGAATTCCTTGCGCAATTCCATAAGCGCGGCGACGCGTCCTTCGTTACGGGTCGTGCGCGCCTTCACGCCGCGACGGATCCAGGCCTCTTCCTGCGCGAGCTTCTTCGACTTGCGCTCCCAATAGACGGCTTCGTCGGCCAGGAGCTCGGCCTTGCGTTTGAGAAAGGTCGGATAATCGCACTCCCAGCCCGAGAGTTCGCCGCGGTCCAGGTCGAGGATCTTCGTCGCCACACGCTTGAGGAAGCGGCGATCGTGCGTCACGATCAGGACGGCCATTTCGCGGGCACGCCGCAACATGCCCTCAAGCCAGTCGATCGCCTCGATGTCGAGATGGTTCGTCGGTTCGTCGAGAAGAAGCAAATCGGGTTTCGACAGGAGCGCGTCCTCGAGGATGCGACGACGACGCTTGCCACCAGAGAGCGCGTTGAACGCCTCGTCTCCGGGACGGTCGGACGGGACGGCCTGAGAGACATAGACGGTCTTGAGGCCGGGAGCGCGGACGATCTCGCCCGTATCGGGTTCGAGCTCGCCGGAGATGACCTTCATCAACGTCGACTTCCCTTCGCCGTTACGGCCGGTCAGCGCCGCACGGAGTCCCTTGGAGATCGAGAGGGAGACGTTTTCGAGGATGGACGGTCCGCCGAAAGCCAGCGAAACGTCTTTGAGGGACATCAGGAAATCACTCATGGGTACGGGACGCTCAGGCGCGGAGAATGCCGAGCTCGTAGGCACGGCCGACGGCAGACGTCGCGTTCGGGCAGTGGAGCTTGGTCATGATGCCCTTCAGGTGGGTCTTCACGGATTCAGCGCCGATGCCCAAGGCCACGGCGATCTGATCGCGCTGGTTGCCCTGCGAAACGAGACGCAGAACGTCCATCTCACGGGCGGTCAACAAAGAGGGAGCCGCCTGGAACTCGACACAGGCAAAGGCGCCTTCGGTCGTGGCGATCTCGCGGATCGCGGCGGAGAGTCGGTCGAGGTCGACGTCCTTCGGCAGGTAGCCGCTCGCACCGTCCCGCTTCGCGCGGTATTCCTCTTCCTTGAGCGGCATGCCCGCGAGCAGGAGGACCTTCGTCTCGGGAACGAGCTTGCGCAGATGACCGAGCATCGTCAGACCATCCATCTTCGGCATGCGAATGTCGCTCAACAGGACGTGCGGACGGAACTTGCGGGCGACTTCGAGCGCTTCCTCGCCGTTGGCGGCGGTGGCCACCACGGAGAAGCCCTCCTCGCTCATCAGCATCGCCTCGAGGCCCTCGCGGACCATCGGGTGATCGTCGACTATCATCAGCTCGATCATGCTCAGTTCTTCAGCTCTTCGTAGCGCTGGCCGTTGAAGGAGACGTCCTTGCCTTCGCAGAGCCACTTGGTCAACTCCCGCATATCCTCGTTGGACATACCCTTCTTCGGCCGGCGCAGCTTCTCGACATGACCGTCGGCAAAAATCACATGGGCCACCCAGTCTCGTCCATCCCTGTGGTTGAAGCCCATCGATTCCTTGCTGTCGTCATCGTATTGCAATGTACAATCGTTCTTGAAGCCGGCGGAGGCGTCGATCTGGGGCGTCGGTGCGGAACTGTCGGGCTGGGCCCATATCAGCTCGGCGAACAACAGCGTGCGATCGGCGCGATCGAGATGGCCATAACGAATTGCGCTTTCTTCGCATGCATCCGATCCCTTAGTGTAATCGTAGCCAAAGATCGAATTCATGACATAGCTCCAGGCCGGTTTCCTGTCCTTAGCCATTTCGAGGTTGTGCACTGGACAGACATATACTTCGCGGTTGCCCGAGACATACTTCCACAACGCACCGTTGGTCAGGCAATACTCTCGCGCCTCGACTTCCTGCTCGTAGGCCGATGTGAACCAGCCGGAATTGGCAACATGCGAAGTAGGCTTGGACTTGTATGCGCCCTGTGAATTCCAGCTGATCCACCCGCGGCGCTCACCGAAGATATCCTTGATGTTGTTGACGCCCCCGCTCTCGTCAAACGCGAATATTTCAATCGACCCGGCCAACGGATACCATCCGGTGGTCATCGCGCAGGAATTGACCGCCGTGGCGAGGTGCTTGAGATGGCTCAGACATTTCGCGGAGCGTGCGGACTCCATACCGCCGCTGAAGCTGATGATCAACACGCCCATCAGCAGGGCGATGATGCCGATGACGACAAGAAGTTCGACGATGGTAAACGCTTTTTTCATGGTGATTACTCAAACTGACGGTAGAAGAGGATGCGGGTCTGGTGCGGATCGTCGGCCTCCTTCGAGGCACGCGGATCACGCCAGACGAGAGCACACGCGCGCGCGCCCAGCTGGGGAGGAATCTGTCCGACGGCACCGCCGCCCATCATCATGGGCTCGGCACGGACGAAGATGAGGAAGAGCTGCTGCTTCACCGCGAAGCAGTCATGCCAGTAGCCGTAAAGGAACTTGCGGTCCGAGAACCACAGCGGATCCGTCTCGCCATCCAGCGTGAAGTTGAAGATCTTGTCCTCGTCATCATACCATTCGAGACTTTCCCACGCGGTCTTCCAATCGCGCTCGTTGAGGACACGGTCGTGGAAAGAACCCGCCATCCGCTCGAGGTCGCGCCAGGCGATCTTTGGACCAGACGAGTATTCGTTATAGGCATACTTCTTGTTGAAGCCCGCCGCATCATCCATGTAGTCACCCGCACATTCGGAGGCGCCCTGCATCAGGTTGGTGGAGGCGCGCTTCCAGTCGATCGGGGTGTTGGCGAAGACCGCCATCAGGACGTTCGTCGAATCGGAATAGGGATTCACCTTGAAGCCGTTGCCCGCACTCGTCCAGGGCAGGTCCTCGAAGGCTTCGAAGTCGATGTCGATCGGATCGAAGGTTCGCCACGCGAAGCCGCTGTTGCGCGTCGCACCGAAGGAGTCCGGTATGGTCCGGTAGTTGCCGCCGTCCGGCGGCTGCAGGTTGCCGGCGGAAACCGTACCGCCGAAATTGCGGAGGTCGGTCAGGCGCGGCAGGAACGCGACTTCGTACGGACTCTGCAGGTAGCCTGCGTCCGACGTCGCCATGAAGATGTCGCCATCACGGTCGCCGCCACCGCACTGGTTGTTCTCCAGCCAGGTCTCAGGCGTCAGGTTGCCCGAATGCGCAAACCAGTGTTCCGGCGCGAAGTTGTAGCGCGGGTCGGCCACGAGGGCGACCTCCGGCGACAGCGTCACGCCAGGTGCGGTCGTGAGCATCTCCTCGAGTTTCTCCACCGAGAGCGTGAAATCGACGCCCGTATCGAAACGCATGACCGGGAACGGCTGACCGGCGAACTCCTGCTTGCCGAGCACCTCGATGCGCGGATCCGGGTCGTTGACCTGGTTCTGCAGCTTATCGTCGGTGAGACACGCCGGGACCATGTCGACAATCTTGCCCTGGCTGTCCTTGACGCGCAGCCAGACCGCGGCATTGAGCTTCATGCGCTTGCCGGCGCCGACGCCACCCTTGATGATGTTCGCCAGCGCCTGGTCACGGAAATCGGGATCGACCGTGCCGTTCGCACGCAACGCCGGGATGCCACAGTGCGCCGTGACCTCGGAGGCGAGGCTGGGATTCTGCCAGACGGCGTCGAACTTCGGCTCCCAGTCTTCCTGGAGATTGACGACGCCGCCCGTCTGGGCCTTGTTCGTCTGCGTCCAGCGATAGGTCACGCTGAGCAACTCGTTACCATTCATCGAAAAGAACGTGCCAAGCGACTGACCCTCGAGCAGCGGAAGCGAGAGCTCCTTGACGGCCTCCTCCTCGCGCGTGATCTTCTTCGGGAAGGAGACCGCCTTCGCGTTCAGCTTCACGTTGATGACGCCGTTCTGGGAGTCGAGACCCGTATTGCCGAGGTTTGGCGTCGTCAGGTGGAGGACGTCGTTCGCCTCACCCGTGCGCAGTCCCATGTCGTCGCTCGTAAAGAAGAGCGAGAAGCGTCCGTCCACATTGAAGGAACCGTCCATCTCGTCCTCATGCGCGAAGGGGAAGGTCACAAGCGTCTTGACGTCGCCCATCATGAAGCCCTTGATGAACTTCTGGGAATCGATGCGGTAACGGACCGTGCGCTCGACCTGGCGGGTGGTCTTGTCGCCGGACAGAACCTTTTCATTGTCCGCCGGCTCGAGCACCTTGTTGATGCCGAGCTCGGCGCCCTGGAGCGTCGGACGCATGCCGCAGATCATCGGAACGCGTTCCGTCGTCGGGATCGCGAGCGAAATCGGCACATGGTCGGGATCGAGATAGTCGTAGAGCGCCGCGCAGCCGAGGCCCGAGAGGTGCTCCAGCCACTTCATGTTGCTGTCCGACAGCAGGCGCCTGCCGAGGACCGCGTCCGAAAGCGCCGGCTTCGTGGCCGCAAGGAAGTCGGGGGCGAACGGCTGGTTGTCCCCGTCGTTCAGGTCATAGCGCTTGATCACGTTGCCGTCGTCATCCGTCTCTTCCTCTTCGTCCTGGGGGAAGAGACCGTCCGTCACGAACGTCATGCGGCGGATCTTGTCCTCATCCTTTTCGCCGGACGTGTTATAGAAGCCCACGCCCTGTCCGCCTTCCGTGATGTAGTCGTAGAACGGACTGTGCAGGTCGCCGATCGTGCCCTTGCGACCGAGCGCGAGGTTGAAGTCAGCCATCGAGATGAGCGGGGCCTGAGACTTGAAGTCGAACTGCAAGGTGTCCTCGTCGGCCTGCCCGCGGAACTGCTCCATGAAGGTATCCCACGAGTTGGCGTCGTTGCCCGGCGACTTGTGCGAATCGCTCTCGAAGAGATACGCGAGCGAGGTGCGGCGGATTGGCGCGGACGAACGCGCGCTGTTTGCCGTCAGACGGTTGACGTCGAAGTAGTCCGAGACATCCAGCGCGCAATAGCAGTAGCGGCCGGAATCGTAGCCGAGCGAAGCCCACTGGCTCGCCGGCGAGCGACGGGAGTAGTAGCGCGCCTCGTTCACGAGCGGCGGCGGGATGTAGGCCAAGCCCTCGAGACAGAGCGGCGTGACCGTGTCGGACACGTTCGCCCAGGCATTGGTGCCCATGAACACGCGGTGCGTCCAGATGTTACGGTTCGGACCGCCGCAACCCATCGTCCCGACGCCGGGATGCGGATTGTTGTTGACGGCACGGTCGACCGCATCGATCGCACGGGCCAGGGCGGCCTTGACCAGCAGGCGGGTCGAAGCGGTGCGACGCAGATAGCTCGAGGGCAGACGCGAATAGCGCATGTACGCGGAGAACGCGATGGCCGACACGAGCATGAAAGCGCACATGCCGAGCACGATGAGAAGCGCGCTGCCCTTTCTCGCGGAACGGATCTTCATTGACGTTCCTCCTCGGAAAGGCGATAGAAGTTCGGGAACATGAAACCGGTCTGCATGCCGCCGGACGCGCTTTCGATCTTGATCGACGCGCCGCCGGAGCGGATGGAGATCTTATAGGGCGTGCCCCACGGGTCACGCATCTTGCCGCCAGACTGAAGGGCGGCCAGCAGCAAGGCGGGGATCTTGCCGCCGAACTCGGCGTTGCCGCCCTGTCCGATCAGAAAGCCCAACGCGCTCTGGTCGGCGTCGCGGTTCTCCATCGTCGGCAGCTCGCGGTCGAAGTTCTCGTAGGCGAGAATCGCCTGGGCGATGGCCTTGACTTCGCTCCGGGCCTTCTCGGTCCGCGCACGCTCCTGCGCGGAGGTGAGCGACGTCGCCAGGGCGGCGATGATGAGCGCGATCATGCAGATCACGACCATCAGCTCCAGGAGCGTGAAACCTCTCTTAATTGAAATCATCGGGGAAGCTCCAGATATCATCCCAAGTGTCGAATTCCTGGTCGGGACCCGCACTCTTGACGTTAATGGTATAGGTCTTGATCGCACCGCCGGAGTCACCGCTGCCGACGGAGATGATCTTGAAATCGCTCAACTTGGAGTTGTTGCGGAAGTTGCCGCCACGGGCCTGAAGGTACGCGGCCTTCGCATTCTCCTTGCCTTCTTCGGAACTGCCGGGCGCATCCCAAGCGCGCGTCCGCAGCTGGCCGTCGTCGTCCCAGAGACCCAGGATGCGATGGACCTTGTCGTTCCAGATGTACGCGTTATCGGCCTCCTCGCGGACCTCGGCGACGTTGTCGCGGACATCATCGAGATCGGCCACGCCCGCCACACCCGTACGCCAGGCGATCGACGACTGGTTGAAGATCATCGTGAGGATCGTCATCAGCATCCCCAGGAGGAGGCTGGCGACCAACAGCTCAAGTATGGTAAAGCCCTTTTTCATTCGTTTGCAAGTCCCTGGAACCGAACCTCGGTGTAGAAGATCGGCATAGCGAGCAGTTCGCTCGGATGCTTAGTCGCACGGAAGCAGATCTTGACGATGGCGGAATCCTGGTCATGCAACACGACCAGACCCGCACGCATGTTGCCGGACGCGGCAGACGGGAAGCCTGTGTTGACGTTGAACGGACCCTTCGCGGCGGCCTGCATCTTGCCCATCACGGACGCGAAAACGCTCTTGGCCTGCCCCTCGGGATCCGCCACCACCATTCCGTCGCCATTGAAGTAGTCGCTCCAACCGCGGTCCGACGGATAGCTCTGCAGGCTGCGGAACACGCTCCACTTCAGGTTCGTCGAGCTGATCGCCATCACCAGCGGACTCATCACCGCATCGGCGTACGAGGCCGCCGCCACGTCTTCACGGCTTTGCCGGTTCTCGCGATAGCCGAGCGAGAAGAGGCCGCAGACCGCCAACACGCCACCCGCCATGATGAGGATGGCGAGATTGACTTCCATCAGGGTAAAAGCTTTTTTCATCGTCAGTAGAGACTCTTGGTGGGACTGTCAGACGTGCCGACCGTTTCGACCTTCAGGTTGCCGCTCGAATCGGGACGCAGACAGGAGACCGTGACGGTGCTCCGACCGACCGTACCGCCCTTGGCGCCATTGCCCGAATTCGCGCTGACCTTGAAGCGGATCATGTCCTCGCCCGCGACGGGGTTGTTGATCGAACGCGAATAGTTGCCGCCGAAGAGGTAACCGTGGGGCAGCTCCAGCTCCGCGAACTCAAAGCCGTAGGCATCGCCCGTCTGCCAGTTGACGCCGTTGCGATCCATGAGCACGTAGGCATAGCACTCCATCTCGCCCTGACCGCCCAGGAGCAACGGCTCCGTCGTCGTGAAACGCTTCGTCGTCTGGCTGACGAGCGAACGCTGGACCTGCGAGCCCTCGTTGCCGGAGATCTTGTAGAGGTAGATGCCCTCGCCCTGATCCGTGCTGCCGGACGCGCTCGCGTCCATGCCGTCCTCGTCATCCTCGTCGAGCACCAGGCGGTTGTAGTTGAGATCGCCGAACTCGTCGTAGAGATAGCTGCCCTGGACCTTCGTGAAGCGCCCCGACCGACGGACGGCGATCGCCTTGCCGACCACGATAGCCGTCTCGACGTCGGACTCTTCGCGGAGCGTCTCGTTCCAGAAGTAGACGTTCACCGGCAGGCGGTCGATCTGCGCACGTTGGTAGGCCGAGCGGATGAACTGGTTCACGTTCTGCATCACGCCGCGGTCCTCCATACCCCGCTGCATCGCGCGGTAGCCGCCGACCGAAACCGTGCCGAGGATGCCCATGATCGCGATGACCACGAGCAGTTCCATCAATGTGAATGCGCGCCTTGTCATTGCTGGGTCACCTTTATTTCGTCCGTCGGAAGCGAATACACGATCTTGAAGCGACGGAACCAGCCATGGTCCGCCTCGGGGTATCCGAAGTACATCTCGCTCGTCGACATCTTGCGGCTCGACTTGCGCGTGCCGTGAATCGCCTCCATGAAATCAAGCCCATAGCCCTTCTGCCCCGGCTCGCCCGTGTTGCGGGAAACGTAGAGGCCCGAGATGTCCATCAGCGGATTGCCCTTCTTCGCCTCGTCCACAAGCGCCTTCACGACACTGCGGACCTCCGGCCCCGTGAGGATGTACTTGTTGTAGTCCGCATGATTGTCGACGCCCTCCTGGTTCGAACGCGTGCCCAGGTTGTCCGCATCGCCAATCGGATCCGGCCACTTGTCCTTCTGCGCATAGTAGGTCGCCAGACCCTGCTGCACGCAGATGCACAGCGCCTCGGCCTTCCGGATGCGCGCCTGCCGGATGGAGCTGGCGGCCGCCGTCGAGACAATCCCGAGGAGGATACCCAAGATGGCGATCACAACCGCCAGTTCGATGATGGTAAAGGCCTTTTTCATATTACTTCACGCGCTGAGTCTGACCGAAGGTCCAGCTGTAGACGTCGTCACCCTTCAAGCCGCGACGATACGGCTCGATCTTGCCGTCCTTGCCGCAGGCCCAGACGATCGCCGTCGCACGGACGTCGATGGACTGGCCGCCGACATTCGCGCTCTCGATGATGCCGTCGCCGTCGAGGTCAAGCGCATAGTGCAGGATGTGATCCTTGATCGTGCCGCCGCCCGGCACCTTGTGGCTGATCGCCGCGCTCGAGCCCTTCGCCTTGATGAGCGCCATCGCCCACGGCGTCACAATGCCGAACTTATCGTAGCCCGACAGCTTGCCCTCGTCCGTCGACATCGTCAGCGTCATGAAGCCGCCCTTCGCCAGCGGATAGGCCGCCGTCTCGTCCAGTTCGCCGTCCTTTCCGCCGCCGTCATTGATCAGCGCGCGCGGCCAGCTGCCGTTCTGGTTGAAGAGCGCCGTCAGCGCCGTCGCGACATTCGAGACCAGCTCCTGGCAACGCTGACGCTCGGCCGCCTTCGTCATGTGCGAGAACGCGCCGATGCCCGAGGCCACCAGGATGCCGATGATGCCGACCACCACCAGCATCTCGATAAGCGTAAATCCCTTCTTCATCTGTAACTGCCCTCCCCGTCAGTGCGTCATATGGATGATGTCGTCCCAAATCCAGAGGCTGATGCACTGGTTTGCCTTGCTCGAAAGCCCCTTGCGCGAGATCCACGGCGGGAACGTACGGCCATTCTCACCGCCGCTCCAGAGCGTATAGCGCTGATAGGGCGCAGGCGAGTAGTAGTAGAAGTCGCGGCCCCAGCCGTCACGGACGGAGATGCCGTCCAGGATGTACTGGTTCGAGGTGGAGTCCTCGCCCGCGGGCGAGAAGACCTCAATGCCGGTATTTTCGACCGACAGCTCCGTGCCGTCCCAGCTGTCGCGGATGTTGATGCCGAACAGCGTATACTCGTGGTTCGCCGCACAGGTCGTCTCCAGGTTCGGCATCCAGCGCGCGCAGACCGCCTGCGAAGGCACGTTCGCGACATGCGCAAGGTCGGCCTGCGAAGAACCGCCCGAGTACTGCTTGACCTGCTGCCAGGTCGAGTAGTTGTTGCCCGTAAACGGATCGCACGGAATCACGTTGTTGCCCGTCCATTGCTTGTATTCGCTGAAGAACACATCATCACCGTTCATCATCACCAGGTAGCGCGGCAGCAGGAAGCTCATCAGACCGAACTTGAACAGCTGCACGTTACGCCAGTCGATTTCGCCCTTGTGCTTCGAGTGACGGTTCGGGTTGCGCGAAAAGCCGTCGTCGAAGCCTGCCGCCAGCTTCTGGCGCGTCGCTTCGTCGGAGAAGTACTTCGCGTAGCGCTTGTTGCCCGAATTGGCGCGGCGCTGCATCTCCTCCGAAATGATGTCGATCTTCTTGGAATAGCCCTCCGGATAGGGGAAACGACAGTCGACCGGCTGCGACTTGCAGGCGGCGTTGACCTGGTTCCAGGCATTCCACTCCGCCTGCTCGCCGATCTTGTTCCAGTTCCAGAGATTCTCGTTGCGCTCATCGTTCTGGATGCCGTGGCGATCGACTTGGTTGTAGATGTCGCGCGAACCATGAAGCTTCACGGGCGGATAGCTGCCGAAGGCCGCATGGTAGCCGGAGAGACAGTTCTCCAGCTTCTGCATGCGCGTGACCGTCCTGGTCCGACGGTCCGCGTTCGAGCCGAGCTTGCTCAGTCGGAAGGTGATCGTCATCAACACCACCAGGATGGCGACGACAATCATCATTTCAATTAGTGTGAAGCCTTTTTTCATAGCTTTTCCCACGCGAAGGGTCTCCCCGAGCTTAGGCGCCGACACCACCGCCGCCCGACACGGACGAGATGATCTTGATCATCGGCAGGAACATCGCGACGACGATCGTACCGACGACGACCGCGAGGAAGATGATGAGCGCCGGTTCAATCGCCGCCGTCATGCCCGCCACCGCGTTGTCGACTTCATCGTCATAGGTGTTCGCAACACGCGTCAGCATGTCCGCCAACGCACCCGTCTCCTCACCGACCTCCACCATCGAGGTCACCATCGGCGGGAACACCTTGCACTGGCTCAGCGGCTCCGTCATACCTTCGCCGTCCTTGACCGCGTCATGGACGTTCTGGAGGGCCTTCGAAACCACACGGTTGCCCGTCGTGTCACGGACAATCGTCAGGGACTGCAGAATCGGCACGCCCGAGGACAGCAGCGTACCCAACGTACGCGTCACGCGCGAAACAGCCGTACGCTGCACGAGCGTACCCGTAATCGGCATCTTGAGGGACATCACATCGAAGAGATAGGCGCCCTTCTCCGTCTTCGCGACGATCTTCTTGATGACCGTCAGCGCAAAACCGATCACGACCAGCACGAGCCAGTTGGCCTGCACCCACTCCGACACGTTCATGACGAACTGCGTGATGCCTGGCAGAGCCGCACCGCCCAACATGTCCTCGAAGACCTGCTTGAACTGCGGAACGACCTTCACCATGAGGAAGCCCGTGATGCCGATAGCCGCCAAAAGGACGACGATCGGGTAAATCATCGCACCCTTCACCTTGTTCTTGATCTTCTCCGACTTTTCGGCGAATTCCGCCAGACGCGCCAGAACGACTTCCAACACACCGCCCGCTTCGCCGGCCTTCACCATGTTGACGTACAGATTGTCGAAAATCTTCGGATAGGCCGTCAACGCTTCGGAGAACGTACCGCCCGCAGCAATGTTCTCGGAAATGCCCGTCAACGCCTCGGCCATCTGCGCGTCCTTCATCTGACGCTTCAGAACCTCGATGCCGCGCATGAGCGGAAGACCCGCGTTCACCAGCGTCGCCAACTGACGCGTGAACTGCGTTAGGACCTTCGTCTTGATCTTGCCACGAAGGAACGCCGGCATCTTGAGGTTAATCTTGATGTCCATGTTCAGCCCGCTCTTCTTCTTCGCCGGAGCAGGCGCCAGCCCCCCCTTGCGCGCACGCGTCGGCTTCGACTCGGGCTGAGGCGCCGGAGCGGCAGACTTCACTTCGCCCAGCGCCGTCGGCAAAAGGCCCTGTGCACGCACCGACATGATTGCCGAGTTGCGGTCGGCAGCTTCAATCTGTCCACGGACCTCATTGCCCGCAGAATCTTTCGCGATATACTGAAATGTCGCCATAAAATCCTTTTACAAGTTTAAAGTGATTATAACAAAAAATTGAGCGATTGAGCTACTGAAAAAGAAACTCTCGAGTCCCCAGACTTCCGGAGGCTCGAGAGGAGTTCGGGCTACTCGCGGCCCTACTTCTTCAACGTCTTCAGCGTGAGCCCTGTCAGGTCCTTGCCCTTCTCCTGGAACAGCAGCGAAACCACCCAAGCCGTCAGGACACAGACCGCCAAACCGATGCCGCCCAACAAGAACGGATGGAATTTCAAGCCAAATACATCACAATTTAGCAATTTACAGCTGAAACAGACGAAATAATTCGCAATAAGGCCTGCCACCGCCGCCCCGCCCTTAATCCGCGGCATGAAGACACCCATGAAGAAGAGTCCCGTCAGTCCCGCCGTCAGCATCGCGATGAATTCATTAAAGTTATCAAAAAGTGCAGAAGATTCGACACGAGATAGCTTTAACGCCGCGCAGATGCCGAGCACACCCACCACAGAGGTGCAGACCTGACCCGCCCGAATCTGCGCCTTGCCCGAGATGGTCGGATTGAAGCGCTTGATGAAGTCCGTGACCACCGCCGTCGAGGCGGACGACAGATTCGCCGACAAGGTCGAAATCGTCGCCGCAAAGATCGCCGCAATGACGAGACCCGCCAGCCACGGCGGCATCTCCGTCGCCAGAAAGAGCGGCAGGATCGAGTCACCCTTCGGCATCGTCACGTCCATCGCCCCCGGATTCGTGTGGTAGAACGCAAAAAGCGCCATGCCGATTCCGTAGAAGACGACCTGCGCGAAGACGCTCATGCCGCCGTTGAACCACAGGGACCGCTTCGTCGCGTTCTCGTCCGGCGTCGCGATGTAACGCTGGATCACGCACTGGTCCGACGTGTAGCTCGAGAGGTTTGAGATGAGGCCCTGCACCGCCACCACCCAAAAGACCGGCTGCGAGAGGAGCGGACGGAAATCCCACATCGCATGCTTGTCATACGACGTCGCCACGTTCCAGAAGGTCGACAGGTGCGCCCCGTCCGGTCCCGTCTTGAGGATGAGGAGGACAAGGACCGACACCGCGCCGCCCAACAGCACGATGCCCTGGACGAAGTCGGACCAGATGACGGCCTCGAGTCCCCCGAGCGAACAGTAGATCATCGTCAGGACGCCGCAGATGAGAATGCACGCGTCGATCGAGATGCCCGTCACGGCATTGAGCGCAATCGCCGGCAACAGGGTGACCACCGCCACACGGCAGACCATGAAGGCGATGAACGCCGCCGAACCGAAGAGCCGCACGCCGAGATTGAAGCGCTTCTCCAGGTACTCGTAGGCCGAGGTGATCCCGAGCCGGCAAAAGAACGGCAGATAGTAGTAGATCGCCACCGGCGCCATGCCCACGATGAAGAACGCCATCACGAAGTACCGCCAGTCGGAAAGATACGCCTGCGCCGGAATCGCGAGGAAGGTGATCGACGAAAGCATTGTCGCGAAGATCGACATGCCCGCCACATACCACGGAATCTTGCCGCCGCCGCGGAAGTAGTCGTTCTCGTCCTTCTTCTTGAAGATGAAGTAGCACGCCAGACCGACCATCAGGCAGGCATAGATCGCGACGACCGTCCAGGCCGATGCACCGAACTTGCCCGTCTTCACAAAGCAAGCCGTGGACACCGCATCCGTCCGACACGCCGGCGCCCGCTCGCCGCCCGCGAGGATCAGCTCGTACTGCTCGGGCGTCTTGCCCTTCTTGAGTCCCGCCGCCGCCCCGCAGCGCGGTTCGTCGCCTTCGGCCAACGCCCCGTAGTCGCACCAGGCGTCCGTCACGCAGTTGTACGCGAGGATCTTCCGCTGCCAGCCGAGCTTCGCGGGATCGGTCTCCGTCGACCCGTTCTGCGCCCGCGCGATCCAGCCCTCGTAGCCGAAGCCGCCGATGAGGAGGACATGCTGATGCCCGGAGGCGAGAAACGCCGCGCCGATCGTCGTCGTGTCCTCGGGTAGGTCCGCGAGCTTCTTCCAGCTCCCCGTGGAGAGCACCAGGCCGTAACCATCGCGGAGCGGCGCCTTGGTTACGACATCGAATCCGCCGTAGACGACCAGGAGCTTCTCCTTCTGGTCGCCGTTCTGGACGACGGCCACCGGCTGAGAACGCGCAACGCCTGGAAGCTCGGCGACGGGGGTCCATTGTTTGCGTGTTTGCGTGTCTGACTGGGAGGACCGCGCGGAGAGTTCAAGCCGATAGATTTTTGACGACGTGACGACATAGACGAACTTGCCGTCACAAGCCGCCGCACCCATCTGCACCGGTTCGGGGAGATTCGGCAATTCCGTAACCCCGCAGCCCTCGGCGGGGCTATTCAGCAGGAAGGCCTTCGCCGACACCGTCTTGCCGTCCGTGCCGCCCGCACAGAAAAGGCCCTCGGACGTCTCACACGAGACACCCTCGGCAAGCGGCTGCGGCAGTTCGCCTCGCTTCGTCCAGCTGCCGTCTGCCGCGCGGAGTTGAACGTCCGCACGATAGACCTTTGTGCCGTCGACGAAATCGCTGCCGCCGGCGACCAGGAACGAACCGTCCTCCAGGAAGCCGCCGAACGGACGCGCCACCTTCGCCGGCAGCGTCTCGGACGCGCCCCAGTTCACCTCGACGGGCGTCGCGAGGGCAAAGGCAGAATGTAAAATGAAGAATGAAAAGGCGAAGAATCTTACCGCGCGCATGAACACCATCCCTTACTTGAACTGCGCCTTCACGTCGGCGAGCGGAATGGTGACGAAGTTGATCGTCGCATAGCCCGCGCCTTCGTAGAGGCAACCGACTTCCTGGCCGCCTGGGAGGAGCGTGATGTCGGAATACGCCGCGCCCTGCGGTTCGATCGAGATGCCCTCGCTCCAGGTCTGGCCGTTGTCGATCGACGCGCGCAGGTAGAGGTTGCGACGGCCGTTCGCCTTGCAGTTGGAGAAGAGGAGCGCCTTGCCGCAGCGCATGATCTGCGCGTTGCACTGCGGGTCCGTCAGCGTCTTGTCATAACGCGACTCCCACGTCTCGCCGCGGTCCTTCGACACATGGATCTGACGGCCGCCGCCGCGCCAGCGCGAGTTGATCATCCAGCTGCCGTCCGTGAGCTCCACGACCTTGCACTCGTCACCGAACTTCGCCGGCTTGCCGACGGCCTTCCACGTCTTGCCGTGGTCGGTCGAACCGAAGAGCGCATTGCCGTCGCCGACATGGACGAGCGTATGGAGCAAGGTGCCGTCCTTCATCTGCGCGCCCGAGCCGGACGAGATGAAGATGAAGCCGCCCTTCTGTCCGAACGGCCATCCCCCAAAGGCGATGTCCTTCGAGATGTCGCGCGGCTTCGACCACGTCTTGCCGTTGTCCGCCGACTCCTGCACCCGGAACTGATAGATGCCGCTCTGCTTCTTGCACTCCCACACGTTGTAGAAGAGGAAGATCTTCTTGGCCTCGGAATCGACGACGAAGCTCGGATCCGATCCCGCCCACTGCTCCTCGTCATTCCACTTCCACGTGTACGAATTGACCGGGTCGGTCCACGTCTTGCCGCCGTCGGTCGAACGGCGGATCGAGATGTTGATCGGCTGATGCGTATTGAGATCGCCGCCATGGTTCTTGCGCGCATCGCTCGCCGCGACGAGGTCGCCGTTCGGCGCCGTGCACAAGGCCGGGATGCGGTAGATCTTGATTCCCTGATCGCCGCCCTTCCAGAGCGTAACCGGTTCCGAAACAGCCGAAACGGCGAACACAGCCGACACGGCGGCCAGCAGACAGAATTGCTTGAACATGTTTTTCTCCCCTCGTTGTGTTTTTGATTATAGCAAAAGCAAAACCGTAAGACGAGTAGCCCATTA
This sequence comes from uncultured Verrucomicrobiota bacterium, assembly GCA_945613785.1. GTDB lineage: Bacteria > Verrucomicrobiota > Kiritimatiellia > RFP12 > UBA1067 > UBA1067. Next base: position 18,556 of record CALZAJ010000005.1, read on the forward strand.
CAACCCAACGAGGGCTGACGCGCTAAACTGTCCGCGACGCTTGCTCACTTTCCGACGCAAAAGCGCGAGAAGAGACGGTCCAGGAGATCTTCCGAGTAGACGGCGCCGAATTCAGCGCCGAGAATCTCGCACGCGCGATGCAGCGCATTGCCGAGCAGGACGAGATCGGCCGCAGGTGCGTCAGACGTGAGGAGAGACAGCGCCTCGTGATAGGCTGCGGCACGCGATTCCATCGACTGCTCTTCGTCGAACGCCTCGGCTCGTTTCACCAGCTTGTCGACGATCGCCTGCTTGAGTGCGTCCAATCCTTCGCCGGTCTTCGCGGAAACGAAGAGCCGTTGAGAATCCGTCGCGTCCCGACGTGCGGACGCCGAAAGCAAATCGCATTTCGAGACGACCGTGATCGTCGCCTCCCGCCTGTCGGCCGCCGGCTGTCGCACGGCGTCCGCCGATCCGAGCTCAACCACCACGGCCGCCTTCTCAATCAGCCGTTCGCTCCGCCGAACCCCTTCGGCCTCAATCGCGTCAGCCGTCTCACGCAGTCCCGCCGTGTCGACGAGGCGCACCGGCCAACCGTCGAGATCGAGCCACTCCTCGATCGAATCGCGCGTCGTGCCCGCAACCTCGGAGACGATCGCACGATGCTCGCCGAGGAGCGCATTCATGAGCGAGCTCTTGCCCGCGTTCGGCGGACCCGCCAAGACGACCAACGCCCCTTCGCGCAGAATCTTCCCTTCGCGCGCCCGCACCAAAGCGGACCGCAACGAATCCTTGAGCTCCTCCACACGTGCGGCCAACGACGTCAGGAAGGATTCCGGCAGTTCGCCTTCGTCGATATCGAGCGCGTGCTCTACTTCGGACGAGATGTCAATCGCCTGTTCGTAAAGCGTCTGCGCCTCTCGATCGCGTTGACCCGTCAGCCCTTTGAGCGCGACATCCGCCGCCCGCTCGGTCTTCGCATCGATGAGATCCAGCACCGACTCCGCCTGGTCAAGCGCCAACTTCCCGTTCAGGAACGCACGCTCGGTGAATTCGCCGCGCCGCGCCAAACGCGCACCTGCAGCCAAGCACGCCGCGAGAATCCGTTGTGGCGTCACGGTGCCGCCATGACACTGGAACTCGACGACATCTTCGCCGGTGTAGCTGTGCGGCGCCTTGAAGGAAAGGAGAAGACCTTCGTCGAGAATCAACGGACCGCAGGGGTCGGCTGGCGCCTGCCGCCTGTCGTCCGTCCCGCGAAACGACACGAACTGGACGCGTCCGACCTGCGGCTTCTTGTTCGTCAACCGCTCGGCGACGACAAACGCGTCAGGTCCCGACACCCGAATAACAGCAACGCCACCGCGCCCGGGCGCAGTGGCGATTGCCGCGATGGTGTCGTTGCGAGCAACCATCTCTTCTCCTCAACCAGCCGTCAGCTGTCCGCCGCCGTCTTACTTCGCATGACGGAAGAAGCGACGCATCTCATCGGGCGACTTGCACGCCGCGAGACGCTCGGCTCCATTGTCCGCACGAAGCGCACGCGAGATGAAGCTCATGAGCTGCAGGTACGGCGTCTGCGCCTGGTCGTTCGCCAGCGTCAACACGATGATCTGGACCTGGCTCTTGTCGATCGTCTCGTAATCCGGAATGCAACCGCCGGCCGTACCCGAGTTGTCGACGATCGCCACCGCACCGGCGATGCCGCGGACGGACGCGTCACGTCCGTGCGGCACGGCAATGCCGTGATCGAGACCCGTCGGCATCGACTCCTCGCGGCGCAAGACGGCGGCCACCGCGGCCGCGGCGTCCGTCACATGATGCGGACTCGCCTTCGCGATCTCGGCAACCATCTTCTCGACGGCCTCCTGCTTCGACGCGGCCTTGAAGCCCGGCAGCATCACGAAGCCCTGGAGATAACGGCCGACACCCTCGTGACCGCGCTTCGCCGCCTCCGTGTTCGTGATCATCTGTTCGATGTCTTCCTTGCGGATCGGCTTGGCGATGGCACGCGCGAGATCGTTCATCTGGCTCGCGACTTCCATCCACGCGGTCATCACGATCGCCTCTTCCGCCGGCGTGCAGGTGAAACGGATCTTGTAACCGTGGCGGCGGATCGACAGCTCGATGTCATCCAAGGCGATCTCCCAGATCTGGTCTTCCTGCGAGAGGCACGTCACGAAGAAGCCCTCGTTGCGGAACTCCATGAGGATCTTGGCCATCACCAACTCGGCCATGTCATCGTTGGCAAGCGCAAACATCACCTCGCGCGAACCGTCCTTGGAGGGCTTCGGGTGACGGACGCCCTTGGCCTTCGGCGCAAAGAGTCCGACCAGCGCCGGCGGCGCAACGACCGTCGTGACGAGCGTCATCAGGATGCCGATGCCGAAGATCTCCTGCGTGAGATAACCCGCGGAAAGTCCAATGCCGGCGATGATGAGCGCGACTTCGCCACGCGGCACCATGCCCGCGCCAATCCGCAGACCGCCCAGGAAATTGAAGCCGCAGCACATCGAAGGAATCATGCAGCCCAGCACCTTCGCCAGGACGGCAAGGACCGTGTAGATGCCGCCGAAGATCAGGACGGGCTTCGAACAGAGCGCGCTCATGTCCACCATCATGCCCATCGCGCAGAAAAAGACGGGGACGAGGAACGTGTAGACCGGCGTGAGCATCTCGGTGATCGGATGCTTGAGGTCCGTGCGCGAGAGCGCCAGGCCCATCACGTACGCACCGATGATCATCGCCAGACCCATCATCTCGAAGAAGCCGGCGAGCACAAGCGCCAGACCGAACGCCATCGTCGCGATGACGACCGGAGACTTGAAGCAACGCTTCAGGAACTTCGCGATGTAGCGCGCCGCGAGGACGCCGATCGCCGTCGCACCGAGCCAGACGCCGAACGCCTTGAGCGCGACAAGGCCGATGTTGCCCCAGTCCATGCCGCCCGCAGCCGCACCCTCGGCCGCGGCCTTCACGCCGACGTTCGCGGCGATGATGCCGTTGCCGATCGCGAGCACGATCAAACCCAACACGTCGTCAATCACGGCGCCGGCCATGATCGTCGTGCCTTCTTCGGAATCCATCTTCTTCTTCTCGGAGAGAATGCGAGCCGTGATGCCGACGGACGTCGCCGTGGACATGATGCCCATGTAGAGCGGAGCCGCCTGAGTGATCGCCTGCGCCAGCGGCATCGACTTCAGATCCGCAAAGGTCTCGAAGAACTGAGGCAACAGCCAGACCGCGCAAAGATCGCCGAAGGCAAAGGAAACCAACACGCCGCCGACACCGACCATCGAGCCGACGAACGAATACTTCAGGAACATCTTGAGGTTCGTCTCGAGACCCGACAGGAAGAGCAGGATGATCGAGGCGAGCGTCGCAATGCCGTATAGCGCCGGCGAAGTCGCGTCAAAGGTGTGCCCGTGCGCCGCCATCTCGCGGAGCGCCGCGCCATGGAAGAGTCCGTCCTTGAACAGGCCGTTAAACATATCCGGACAGAAGCCGATGCCGCCCAACGCCCACGGACCAATCACAATGCCCGCCGCCAGTTCGCCGAGAATCGACGGCAGCTTCATCATCGAGGCAAGCGCACCACCAACCTTCGCAGCAAAGATGATGATGCCGATCTGCAACACGAGGAACATCATCTCCTCCGTGCGCGGCAACCCGAAATTCGGATAGGGCGGGGTCTCCGCATGGGAGGCGTACAAACCAGTCGCGGCCAGCACAGCCACAACCATCAAGCAAAACTTCCTGTTTTTCATATGACCGCAAATTATATCACAATTCGGTCTCATATTGTGCAACTATCCGCCAAACCAGCGGGGTCTGTCCCCCTCACAGAATCACTGTTCTTCCTGAGCGATTCGTCGCCAACACAAACCTCCCAAACACTCTCATTTATGGTATAATCCCTCTCATCAGCATGTCTGACTTTTCGCTATCGACCCGACGGAAATTCCAACGGGTGCTGTTCGCGGAGGGGATGATGACTGGATTTGCCGTTGGCGCTTCCGCCGCGGCAATTCTCATTCTCCTTGCGCGCGCGCGCGTAATCCCCTCTTATGGGTGGATCATTAACATTCTTTGCCCAATTTTTACATTTTCACTCTTTTTCGGAATTATTCGCCTGCGTCAGACCCCCTCGCGCGCCGCGTGCCTTGCCTTGACGGAGGATGCCTCCCATGCGGGCGGACGCCTCCTCATTGATCAGCTTCCCGGCGCCGACGCCTGGTCCAAACCCGTCGCGGTCTGTCCCCATGTCCCCTTCCATCCGAACTGGAACTTCCTCCCGGCCCTTCTCCTGCTCATTCTCGCCTGGTTCGTGCCCGAACGCTGGTTCGCCGCCTCCATCCCTCCTGTCACCGCCCGATTCCCTGAGGTCACCGCCGAACTCAAGAACGAACTTGAAACGCTAAAAGAGGAGGAGAAACTCAATCCCGAGGACGTTCAGGCCCTCCAGGAGGAACTCGCTCGAATTGAAGCCGCGGCGAATCCAACGGACCCGGCCGCCACCCTCGAAGCCCTTGACCATCTCCAAACGCGCGTACAACTCCTGCGCGACCTCAATGCCGAAACCCTCAAGCGCATCACCGAGAAGAACCCCGCGCTCCTTCAGCTCGCCCAAAGTCCCGAAGCCGCCCAGGCCCTCCAACAGATGCTCAAGGAATGCGGGGCCGGACAATGTCCCAACGGTGAAGAACAACCCGGAGCACCTCAGCCAGGCGAAGGCGAGGGAGGCGGCGAAGGAGAAGAAGAAGGAGACGGCGAAGGCGACAAGCCCGGCAAGGGCGGCGTGTCGCGCGGACGCGGAGACGCCGAGATGCAATGGGGGAAGGACGCACAGATGAACGGCGCCGAATTCAAAGACCACGCCACCGACGCTGATCCCCGCAAGAGCGAAGGCGAACAGAAGATCGGTCAGTCCGTCTCCGACGAAGACCCTGCCAAGAACATGTCCCGTACGGACGGCTACGGCCAGACGGCGATCGGCGGACGCTCCGCCGGCGCCAGCGTGTCCCGTCCCGTCTCGCCGCAACACCGCGGTACCGTCAAACGCTTTTTCGAAATGGAAAGGAAAGAACCATGAACCTCCTGAGCCCCGAAGAGATCGCTCCCGTCCAGGCAGACCTCAATCGGACCCTCGCCGCCCTCGATGCGATGCTGCTCGGTCGCCCCGCGCTCCACCGGCTCGTGCTCGCCGGCATCCTCGCGCGCGGACACATTCTTCTGGAAGGCCTCCCCGGTCTCGGCAAGACCGCTCTCGTCAAAGCCCTCTCCGAAATCCTCGCACTCGATTCCAAGCGCGTGCAGTTCACGCCCGACCTGATGCCGACGGACATCCTCGGCGCCCATATGCTCGAAACCGCCGCGGACGGATCTCGCGCCATGGTCTTCAAACCGGGCCCCGTCTTCTGCAATCTCCTGCTCGCGGACGAAATCAACCGCGCCTCCCCGAAGACCCAGTCCGCCATGCTCGAAACGATGCAGGAACGCGCCGTCACCCTGATGGGCGTCACGCGTCCCCTGCCCGATCCCTTCTTCGTGCTCGCCAGCCAGAACCCGATCGAACTCGAAGGCACCTATCCTTTGCCCGAGGCCCAGACCGACCGCTTCCTCTTCAAGCTTCCCGTTGACGCACCCGATGCGGACACACTCGCCGCCATCATCACCTCACGCGCTCACGGCACCCTGCCGAAGCCCGACTTCACACTCAGTCGCGAAACCCTCCAGCGCGCCTTCGACACCGTCGCCCGCGTCGTCCTGCCCGCCGCCGTCGCCAAGTGGATCGGACGCCTCGTGGCCGCGACCCACGGACGCGAATACGTGACCTACGGCGCGTCCCCGCGTGCGGCCATCGCCCTTGCCGAGGCCTCTCGCGCCGTGGCGCTCCTCGACGGACGCCCCTCGGTCGGCTTCGATGACGTTCGCGCCGTCGCCTTCCCCGTCCTCAATCACCGTCTCCTCCTGGACTACCGCGCAAAACTCGACGGCGTCTCCGCGCAAAAGATCATCGATGACGTCCTCGCCTCCGTTCCCGTCGCCGTATAAAAGGATTCCCATCCCAATGAAACACCTCCTGCTCATTTGCTTTTCGGCACTGACCCTGTCCTCCTTCGGCTGGGAGACACTCGGACGCATTGAAGCGCTCGAAGAGGAACACAGCGTCCTCTGTTCACCGTCGATCAACCATGGTGCGCCCATTCTCCATCTCTCCCTCCGCAATCTGCATGACGGCGAGCGCACCTTACAACTGGTCGCGAAGGTCTCACGATGCGCAACAGCCATCAAGACCGTCAACCTCGGACCCGGCGCGACAGCGAGCGTGTCCTTCCCGATGGTGTTCGTCTCCGAATACGATCGCAACTATTACGATCGCGACATCCAAATCACCGAATCCAAACCTCCAAAAGGCGTGCGCCATCTCAGCGACTATCCCGCGACCATCGACTATGAAAAGCACTTCAACTACGCCGACGCCTACGGCACCCACAGCGAAGAGATCAGTCTCCTCCTCTCGTCCGGAATCTCCCCCGAACAGCTGAAGGCGACGCTGTCCTCGGCCCTCGGCATCAAGGACGACGAGGGTAAACTCAAGCCCTTCACCTGCAACACGTCCCCCGCGCCGGACAACCTTTCGCAGTGGCCCCGCGACTATCGCGCCTATATGACCTTCGACGCCGTGCTGGCGCCGTCGTCCGTCTTCCAGGCCTTGCCAGAAGACGTCCGCCTCGCCCTCGCCGCCTTCAAGCGTCTAGGCGGCGAACTGATCGTC
>CALZAJ010000006.1 GCA_945613785.1 uncultured Verrucomicrobiota bacterium
ACGAATCATGCGCGCAAACAGAATGAACAGGACGCTGCCAATAAGAGGGAATACCGCAAAGCCGAGGACTTCGAAGGACACGCCCTCTTCCCGAATTTTAGGGAGAGCCCCGAAGATAAATGCCGACCAGGCAAAGCCGTTCCAGACAATAGTAACGATGAATTCGTTTACGATGTTCTCGGGCCATTTCCGGGTTAGGCGAATGCCTTCAAGCGGAATAGGCTCAAATTCCTTAACGGTCGAATTCTTACGCCGCAGGCAATGCACCAGCGACCGCCAGAAAGGCCCCAAGAAAGCGAATGCGAGAATACCCAAGATGACCAAGGGCAAAAGCTCACCTACATTCGAGACCCCCTGACGTATAATCTTCACGACTTGCCAAAGGAGCGCGGCCAGAAGGCCCACACCTATCAACGGCTTCACCACCTTTTCAACCCGAAAGCCCTTCGACGATGCAGGCCATTCAAGGTCATCCCAGGAGAAGTCATCTCGCCAAGAGGTGTCGCCCACAAACTCAGCCAGGAAGAGCCGTTCGACCTCTTCTGCCGTCACACGTCGCTTACAATGCAGGAGTCGAGAGGTCGAGCCGGAACGATATTCGAGATCAAAACAGCCGTCATCGCGTCCGCCGACATCATCATAATCGCAAGCGATCTGAACGTAGCGCTCATCATCGTTGTCGTCCATGAGAATCATGAACTCACCGCGAGCGGACGCATCGTGTACGAGTTTTCGGATCAGCTCCGGTGTCGCTTCACGTTCAGAGGTCCGCTCAGTTTCTAGTCGCATGGCCTTTCCTTCACATCGGCAGACGAAAGATGTCCTTCAGGACAATCCGCCGATGGGGTCCGCGGAAAACGAACTGCAGTTCCCAGCGGATCTGTTCCGACGGCACGGCCTCGGGCAACGTGACTGCAAACGCACCCGCCTGCCGCGCGCCCTTGAAGTCCGCCACCTTCTGAGACCGGTCTCCCCGCCCCCTGCTCCCCACCGACCACACCCCCTGGTCGCACTGCAGGACGTAGATTTCCAGCGCACGGTAGTCGTACGGACCCGACAGTTCCCAGTTCACCTGCACCTCCGCCCTCGGCTGCAGCAGCGACGCCGTCACGGTAACCTGCGCATGCGCGCCCGTATGGAACCGCAGCACCGTGCGCAACGTGCTGAAGACCACGAACACGCCAACACCCACGAAAGGCGTGAAGAAGAGAATCAGATACCAGGGCGCCGAGCCTTCATCGCCAGCGAAGAGGAAAGATCCCACCACCAGCAGGAAGAAGTTCCAGAAGAAGGCGAAAGCCACCGAAGGTCCAAAATCATGCGGCAACGTCCGCTTCAACGGCAGCTGGCAGGCCGTGATCGGCGCAGGTCTGCCCAAGCACCGACGAACGAGCAAGGACACGAGCAAGGTCAGCATCCCCGTGCCCGCCAGGGCGAACAGCAGCATGAAGCCGATCATTGACAACCCCGTGGACCAGGACGGACGCACCAGCAGCGCTTCCTGCGGCGCCTGCGCATCATACCAGACCGCCACCTCCTGCCCAACGGTATATGTCGCCAGAATCCGCCGCGCGGGATTCGAATCGCTGCTCATGATCTCGTCGTAGTCACGGTGGTCCCCTTCGTACTTCTTGCCATTCACCGTATAGGCATAGGCGATGCGTGCGCCGTAGACCGTCCTCGATCCACCCCGCGAACCCGAACTCGTACTTCGGACCAGCCCCTTGTCAATCACCGTTCCCAGACAGGTTACATACGTATGGCCGTGCAGCTTCCACGCGGAACGCCCCGTCCAGGCGACACCCGTCCACCCGACCATCGAGAACACGAAGCCCATGAACCCAAGGAGCACATACGGAATCAACGGGGAACTGAAGCGTACGGCTACGGCTCGGCGCGGAAGCGGAAACGCGAATGTCATCAGCGACAGGCCCAAAACTGCGGCCAGCAGGCAGACGACCAACGGCACCAAGGCGGAGAGCGCCGCGGACGAAGGACTCACGACCAGCACGGCGTCGAACGGATCCGCCGGGTTCACCCGGCATGTCGCCGTACTCCCCGGCGCGAAGCGTTCCAGGAGCGGCAGCCGCTCGCCGATGCGGCTGAACGAATAGTCGGACGTGCCGGGAGTATCGATGCTGGTGCTGTTGACGATGGTGCTTCCACCTTCTTCATAGGCAAAGGATACGGTGAAGCGGTAGTCGTCAATCGCACGCCGCGTCACTTCGGATCGCTCGATGCGGCACGCACGTTCGGGCCAGGACAGCGAAGCCGCCAAGTTACGCAGCATCGGACCGGCAAACCACGATACTGCTGCCAGCACGGACAGGACCAGCAGGCCACCGAGGAACCGTCCAAGAAGGAATCCCGTTTTGTCTTTCTTCTTCGCCATTACGGACGGCTCTCGACGAAGAAGACCTTGTCGCCGACGCGGCAGCGCGGCGCCTTGAATGTGACCCATGTGCCGCGTTCACCGACCTCGGGACGCTCCTCGTCACGATGCATCTCACCCAAGACGAGCTCTTGGACACCTGTGGTCGGACCATGGATCTGCAACGAATCCCCCGTGCGGATCTCATGGTCCTGGATCTTCACCTGCGCGATGCCCGCCTTGAGATAATAGTCCATCACAATGCCGACATGACGCTTCACCGTCGTCGCAAGCGAATCCTCGGAATCCGTAAACTGGTCCGCTCCCGGACGTCCGAAGTACATGCCGTCCGAGAACTCGCGGTGAAAGACGGTCTTCACCTTCTCGGTCAGCGCCGCCACGAGTTCCGGCGTGTACGTCCCGTCCGCGACGGCGTCCACCGCAGCACGATAGCATTCAACCGTCGTCTTCACGTAATTGGCATTGCGCGCACGACCCTCGATCTTGAAGCTCGCAATGCCCGCCTCCATCAGCTTGTCGATGAAGCCAAGCGAACAGACGTCCTTCGCGGACATCACCGTATGCGGCTCAAGCAGGAACTCCGCCTTCGCATCATGCACCGGCGTGCCGTCTTCCTTGGCATAGAAATCGACCGCCTTGATGAGATACTGACGGCGACACGGCTGATTGCACTCGCCGCGGCACGCGGACTTGCCGAAGATCGAATGACTCATGAAGCAGCGTCCCGATTCCGCGACACATTGCGCGCCATGGACGAAACATTCGATCTCAATCGGCCGACCGTTGGACTTGGGATTGTTCGACTGCGGACAGATGGGGGTTGTCTCAATCTTGCGGATGATCGACCTGATCTCCCCCAGCGAACACTCGCGGGCCAACACCACGCGCGTCACACCCTGCGAGGCAAGAAAATCCACCGCCACCGAATTGGACGTCGACATCTGCGTCGAGACATGAACCTCGCAACCGTGCTTCTTGAGGAGCGAGATGACGCCCCAGTCCGAGACAATGAAGGCGTCGACATACGGCTTCGCCGCGACAATCATCTCTTCGACCTTCTCCAGCTCGCTCTCGAACATGATGGCGTTGAGCGTCAGATAGCGCCTCACCTTCGCCCCGCAACGTCGCGCGATCTCGGGCAGATCATCAACCTTGAAATTGACGCCGCTCCGCGCCCGCATGTTGAACGTGCCAAGGCCAAAATACACCGCATCCGCGCCCGCATCGAGCGCGGCTTGCAGACAGACGAAATCCCCCGCCGGGGCTAGAATCTCAGGCTTCTTCATTGCCCCTCAATTATATCACACAGGGGAATCAGACGCGATAACGATACCCCGCCCCGTAGACGGTCTCGATCCGAGATCCCTCGGCGCCGAGCTTCTGGCGGATGTTCCCGACACGCGTATCCAGCGTACGCGTCGTGCCCGAATACGAAATGCCCCAGAGTCCGTTCAACAGACTCTCGCGCGAGACGACCTCGCCAGGATGCGCCGCCAGAAAACGGAGAATGCCCAATTCAAGCTGCGAAAGCTCAGTGACCCGTCCGTCTTCGGCGAGCAACGTTGACTTCGCGACATCTACCTTAAAGGAGCCGAAGGCAAATATTTCGTCCGCCGGCCGCGTGGCCGCGGAAATGCCCGCACGACGCAACAACGCCGCGACCCGGGCCCGGAGCTCCGCCACACCGAACGGCTTCGTCAGATAGTCATCGGCGCCCAGCGTCAGCCCCGTCACCTTGTCCTGCTCGGCCGCCTTCGCCGTCAGCATCAGGATCGGTACGGACGCATCACGCCGCCGAATCTCCGTCACGACATCCCAACCAGACATCTTTGGCATCATCACGTCGAGCACCATCAGGTCGGGACGCTTCTCTTCGTAGGCCTTCACGGCCGCCGCACCATCGGCCACCGCACGCACGCGGCACGTCTCGCGCTCTAGCGCGACCGCAACCCATTCGCGAATGTCCGCGTCATCTTCCGCCAGAAGGATGTCCGTCATGCCGGTAACCTCAGGGTGAAGACCAATCCTCCGGAAGGACGCACGACCACCCCAAGCGTGCCGCCCATCCCGTTCGCCAGTCCACGCGCAATGGCCAGGCCAAGCCCGGACCCGCCCGTTTCAGACGTCGTCGCATTGTCACCGCGCCAGAATCGGTCAAAGACGTGCCTGAGCGCCTCTCGGCTCAAGCCCGGCCCCCGATCGAGCACGCGAAGTTCGACCCGTCCGAGCCCGACTTCCGTCTCGACCGTCACCGGCCCGCCGGCTGCGGCATACTTCGCCGCGTTGTCAAGCAAGATCACGACGACCTGACGAAAGGCCGAATGGTCGACGCACGCTGGGCACGGCCCGGTCGGCAGTTCAAGTCCGGCCTGGAACCGCTCGCGAAGCGGCTCGGCCGCCTCACGCGCCAATACCGCAAGATCAGCCGCTTCAGGACGGAAGTCACGGCGATTCCTCTCGAGACGGCTGAAGTCGAGGGCGTTCAAGACGAGGCTCTTCAGACGGTTGGATTCCGCGACAATGGCCTTGAGCGCCTTCTGCCGACGCTCGGGACTGAGCCCCTCGTCCTGCGCAAGCTCCGCACACAGACAGATGGACGTCAGCGGCGTCTTGAATTCATGCGAGACGTTCGAGACGAAGTCCGTCTTCTGCAAGGCCTCCTCACGCGCCTTACGCGCAGCCCGCACGAGAATCCATCCGCCGGCCACCAAAGACAGGAACATCAGACCGACAACGCAGCCCCCAATCCAGAAGATGCGCGCGACGGCTATGTCGTCCTCGCGGGCACGCTCCTCGGCGTCGACGAACCACGGCGAATACGAGTCGCTGGAGAAGGCCTGGGCGAATCGGTTCGCCCCCGACGGCACACGACCGCGGTCCACGACCAGCAATGACACCCGCAAGGGCTTGCGCTCGGCCGGCGGACAGGCCGAATAGGCCGCCGCCGCCGCATCAATCTTCTCGAACACTGCCCGCTTGTAGGCCTCAGCCTGCTCGCGAGTCGTCTTCGCATCAATCCGCAGGGAAAGGGTCGGCCGCGGCCGAGTGGCGCGGCCCATTTCAATCTGGGCCAGCCACACGGCTGCCGCGGTCAGCGCCAAAGCCGGCAGACCGACGACCAGCAGGTAGGTTCGGAAGTCCTTTCCCACCGAACGACCTTACTGGGCTTCAGCAGCAGCCTCGGGGGCGGCTTCGGGAGCCGACGCACCCTCGGGACGCTCGCCCTTCGGACCACGACGACCGCCACGACCCATGCCCGGACCCTTGGGGCCGCGACCCATTCCAGGCCCCATGCCCGGACGACCCATGGGGCGATCGTTGACCATCAGCATGATGCGGGTCGGCGCCTTCACGCCGTTTTCGCCCGCCTCCTTCGTCGCATAGCCCGTGAAAGCGGCGTCGATCTTCTCGGCAACTTCCTTCTTGTAGGCCTCGATCTGATCGGCAGTCGTCTTCTCATTGATGACGAGTGCGACCGGCTTCGGACGATTCATGCGGCCGGCAAACTCGGGACGGCGCGGACACTGGCGCGCAGGAGCGGCTTTGGCCGCCGCGCCCTCGACACAGGCGGGCTGTTCGGCCGCGCCGTCACAGACGGTTTCGTCGGCAAAGGAGGCGAGGCAAAGCGCTGCGCCACAGAAAGCAATCAGAGTCTTCTTCATGGTTTTGTTCCTTTCGATTTGTGTTGTGCCGGCAATCCCCCGACGGGAGCTGACGGGACATATTAAACCAAAAAGCCCGCGTGGGAATGTCACGCAAATGTCACGAAACGGGAATTTTCTCAGAATCGCCCGCCATCAGCTCGAAGGACCTGACGACTGCCGCGCCCAACAGGATGATCTGCCAGCTCATGTAGAGCCAGGCCAGGATGATCGGCAGAAACGCGAGCGAGCCGTAGAGGGCCGACGACTTGGCGATGCCAATCTGCGCAACGGCGCAGAGCTTGACCCACGCGCCGAAGAAGAAGGAGGTCATCATGCCGCCGTAGAAGGCATGACGGAAACCGACCTTGCAGTTCGGCATCACCCAATAGAGGAAGCCGAAGGTCAACGAGGCGAAGATTAAGGTTATCGCCAGACGCAGCAGCGTCGACTCCAGGAACCAGACGAGTCCATCCGAAAGCCACTTGGTGTAGGCCGTCGAACCCGCAGTCGCGACCACGGTGTTCTTGACGACGTTCAGGATCGGGACAGACGCCGCCAGGGCCGCCAGCGCAGGCACGGCAAGCGCGACGAAGAGGTAAAGGTAGGCTCGCTTCCAGATCGGACGCGGCTTCTCCACGCCCCAGAGCTCGTTAAAGCTCACCTCGACCATGCCAATCGAGCTGATGACCGTCCAAAGCAGCGTCAGGAATCCGATCCACCCCAGCGTACCGACATCGAACTGCTCGACGCGTTCAAAGACCTGGTTGGACAGTTCACGCGCTTTGGCCCCGAATTCCTGCGCCATCATCCGCTTCTGCTCCCGCGCCGAATCGTCCACCGTCGTCAGCGCCGCTAGATTGTCGTCCTGGCCGGATTCGATGTTCGTGATCATCGCATCGATCTGTCCGTTGATCTGCTCGCGCACAAAGCGGTCCGCACCCAGCGACTTCGCCGTCAGCAGCAGCACGCACAGGATCGGCACAATGGCCAGCAACGAGAAATACGTCAGACCGGCGGCATGCATCGCGCAGTGGTTCTCCGAGAACCCCCTGATGACGCCCTTCCCCCAAGCGATGAACTTCTTCATATCGACACTATTATAACACATGCGACAGTTCAACCAGCGGCCTGAGCCGCCGTCAGCGCCGGCAACAACGGACCCGTCAGCCAGCCCAGCAGCGTCCCGACGAGATAGACGGTCACCAGAATCGCCAGATTCTCCTTGAGACTGCGGTTCGTGCGGAACAGCACGAGCAATCCAAGGCCCGAGCCCGTAAACGAGCTGGCCATCAACGCACCCGCGCTCATCGCCCCGCTCAGGTAGAGCTTCGCACTCGCCACCGAGACGGCGCAATTCGGGACCAGCCCGACCAGGCCCGCCACGGCTTCGCCGATCAACGGACGGTTCAGGCGCAGCGAATCAAGCGCATCCTCGCCAAAATAGTGCATCGCCAACTCGATCGCTCCCGAAAAGACGAAGATGAAGAGGAAGATCTCCGCCGTATGGATCAGCGCCGGCACGACGATTCCCTTGTGGTGTTCACAACGGCAATGGCTGTGCTCGCACAGGTCATGGACATGAACCTCGCGGCGGAGATGGCGCAGAAAGACTAGAATGCCGGTGGCTGTGAAGCCGACGCCAATCGCGCACGCAATCTTGATCCCAACAATGCGGCAAACCAGCGACCAGGACGCCTCAGGAACCGAGACCAACACGGGGATGAGCTCGTCCGAGGTCGAAAGGAACACCGCGAGCAATGTCCCCACCGTCACCACACCACCGGCGTAGAATGACGCCGCCGCCGCCGAAACACCACACTGCGGGATCGCACCCGCCAGTCCGCCGGCCAACGGCCCCACCGACTTCGCCCGCTCCAGAAACTCTCCCAGCTTGCTGCCAGCATGGGCCTCAACCGCCTCTAGGACCAGATAGGTCGCAAACAAAAACGGCAGCAACGTCAACGTCTCTTTGATGAATTCCAACATAATTGCTGCGTATTATAGCAAAACGCGGACATCTGAGCCTCAAACCATCCCTGCCCACGCAGAGGAGCTGAGAAGCAGAGTCCCAGACAAAGCCAGACGAAACGCGGCACCAGCGTTCCAATTAGCCAATCCACATGCGGCGCCGTATTGAAGCCCAAAAGCACAAGTCCTAACACGAACGCCGCCCCAAGAGCGACACCTCGCAGCACGGAACGGGCGTGCGGACGACATCGAACAGCGTGCATGAGCACAAACAGTCCAGCGCCACCCAACTCCCAGAAACGAAGACATGACACTTGGACCGCCGCCCGCCCCGCTGCGGCCATCCGCGAAACATCCGGGAGGGACTGAAAATCATAATCGCAAAGACCCGCCCCCCAACAGCGGACCAACACCTGCCAAACAACCCCAGGCAACAAGACGGCGAAAAGGTCCCGTCCATCCGTCTCGCCCGCTCCTCGGGAGATCCGTTCCGCGAGCCACAGGGCTGCCGCCAACATCAGTCCTTCATGACGAAATAGACCCGCACAGCCCACAAGAAGCCAGCCAGACGAACCACTAACGCTCCGCACACGACGAATTCCCGCTGCCAGACAGAGCAACGCAAAGGGCTCTGCATAGAATCCCGAAGTCAGCTTCTGGGCGATCGGACAAAGAACGAAGGACGCGGCCACGAACAAACGCCGCAACAAACAATGCCCGTCCGTCAACAGGAGAAAGAGCAGCGTCATCGCCCACGGGGACAACAACTGAACCAGCCAATCTCCACACCCACCCGCCAGCACGAACACCAACCAGGCAAGACACGTCAGCCCGGGCGGATAGGACGGCTGATAGACCGCATACGACGGACCTGTCCAGTAATCCGACGGACACCCACCCGCCGACAGCAGAAGCTTCGCCTTGCCCGCTTGAACACCGAGTCCGTTCGGCGGCAGGAGCCCATGGGACAACACGCACACCGACAGGAGAATAAAGATGGCCCCTGCCAGCCAAAGACGTCCCCGCCCAACCAGCCGCACACCCGACAGCCGACAGACCATCCATCCGAACAGCACCATCACGACGAGGACCGACAGACCCTCGCGCACGCGTCCCGTACGCTCAACCGAAACCGGACTCGACAGGGTGCCGCCGACGGACCAGACCGTCGCCAACTCGTTGGCAAAGCCAGGACGAAGTCCCAGCTCACGAAGCGCGGTCTGCACGGATTGTCCGACATTTGAACTAACCAACACGACCGGCGGACTCGTATCCATCCGCCCGAGTTCGACCGATTCAACCGCCCGCGGAGCAATCTCCCAGTTGACGGCGATCGCCAGCGAACGCTCGACCGGTGTCAGGCAACCGGCGTCCTTACAGAGAAGCCCCACCCGCCCCGAAGGGACACATCGCGCCGCTTCACGAAAACAGCGATCGAGCTCCATCTCCGAACCATACCGCAACCGGTCGACGAACGAACGCCCGGCCTGGACCAAACAGACAGCCAGAATCGCGACAGCCGTCCAACGGACAACCCCGCAGAAGCTCTTGCGAAACGTCATCGACTGGCGACCGTCACCGTACAACGACGCAGGACAAACGGCGCCTTGGCATCTTCAGCGGAACGGACACGCAGGTGCGTGAACTTCTCCTTGCGGACAAAGCTGCAGTTGCCATCGCGATTCGAGAACGTACCGGCACGCGTCCAGCTCCGTCCGTTGGCGGACACCTCGACATAGGCGTGCTTTAAGCGTCCGTTGCCCTCGCGATCACCCGAGAACACCTCGACCTTCCCCACCACCGGCGCGGGAAACTCCGCCATCCACCAGTCCTTCTTCGTGAACGCATGCTCCGGACGATAGCTCGTGTCATCCAATCCGTCCGCCGCACGTTCGGGTCCGCACGACGCATCACGCCCACGGACGCTGGCCGTGCATTTCACGGACGAAAGATCGATCTGCCGCTGACCCGATCCCGAGCCGACCTTCATGCCCGGAACCGGTTTGCCGTCGGACGTCTTGGAGAACATCCAATGCCAGACCTCAGGCTCCTTCCAAGCCGTCGTCCACGCATCGTGTCCGCCCGTCGGATACGATCCGATGCGAAAGTCCCCGCCTGCCGCATTCGTCTTGTCCCGATAGGCCTCGAGGCCCTTCGTCGACATCCCCGATCGGGCATAATCGCCTTCGTTATAGAAATGCCAGCAGTTGCACGGACGCTTCGCGTTGAAGTAATCCTCCAAAGGTGGCAAGGACGCAATCGGCATCCCCGCAGCGAATTCCCCGGGGTAATGCTGCAACAGCGCATAGACTCCCGCGCCACCATAGGAAAAACCCGTGAGATAGACTCGCGTCTTGTCGACCTGCGCCGAGTTGCGACGCACCATCTCGAAGATGAGATCGTGCATCAGACGCTGCAACTTGTTCGGACTCCCTGGGAGTCCGCCGCTCAGCGTCATCGCCGTCGCCGGCGGACTGATCGCCAGCAGATGGCACGGCGTCCGCTTCTGGAAGGCCTCCGAGGTGACAAGATCGAAAATCGCTCGCTGACCGAACTGGTTAATCAAATCGCCCTTCTCGCCGTTGCCGGGCAAATAGACGAGTAGCGGCATCTTGCGTCCGCCGCGCTTTTTCGGCGCAAAAGACAACGCCTGCACCGTGTTCGTTCCATCTGTATAGCGATACGCACTCAATCTGTAAGGCGCCATCGCCTCGGCCAGGGCGCCCTTCGCCTCCACCGTCGAAAGCTTTCCGCAAAACGACGCCTTCTTCACCGCGGGCGCTGCAAACGCCAGCTGCACGACACAACAGGCGATGGCCAGCGCCTGGACTTTCAATCCGATTCTCTTCATTGATCTGCCTACCTCCGAATGGCTGCGCATTATACCACACGGAACGGTGCTGCAGATCAGTGGTCTAGACCACTTTTTTTCTAAAAAAGGTCGCGCGGCATCCCCTGCCGCGCGACCTCGCCTTCCTCTCCAGAACCTTACTTGGCCGGATGGACGCCCATGCCCTTCTCAGCGCCTTCGAGCGGCGTCGTGTAGGCAACCTTCTCCTTGACCTCCGTCACGGTCACCGTGCCGAGCTTGGTCATGTCGCTGTCAATCACCTCGCCCGTGTCCTCATCGACGATCTCCTCGATCTTGCCGATGTCGAACTTCATGCCGACGGCCACGCCCTCGCGCGTGCCGCGATTGATGACGAGCTTGTCGGCCTTGGCGAGCGCGACCGAACCCTCCCACGGAATGCTGTCGAGCTGAGCGATGAGGAACTCAAGCGCCTGGTTGCAGGCATCCGTCGCGGCGAGGCCCATGTTGTCCTTCTCAAAACCACCGACGTTGCCGGTCAGACCACCGAGGGCGTTGCCGTGATAACCGAGACGAAGACCCTTCTTGCCGCTCTTGCCGACCACGCTCTTCGAGGCCTTGACCTGACCCGTCGCGGAATCGACGAGATAAATCGTGATGTTGATCTCGGCCGAACCGCCGTTAGCACCGATCGTGATGCCCTTGAAGCCGAAGCCGCCGCCTGCGCCCTTGGTCTCCTGCACGTGCGTGATCGCACCCTTCACGAGCAGCTGGGCCGGCGTCATGCGACCAATCTTCGGCGCCTTCTTGCCGCCCGCCGCACGGCCCGAGGCCGCAAAGTCCTGTTCGGCAATCGCCGCACCGCGCATATCGGCTTCCCCAAGGACGATGAACTTGCCGCTCTGCACGAGCTGGTCCGTGAAGACCGTGCCCCAGGCGTCGCCAAGATTCCAACGACCTGTCCAATTTGCCTTGTTCTCAAACTTATTGACCATAACCGAATAACGGAGGTTGCCCGCCTCGGCAAACACAAGACCCGTCGTCAGCGCGACCAGACCAAACAATGCGATTTTCTTCATAGGATCCTTTCATTAAGAGTGTGCCTTATTATAGCATATCCCTACGGAAGATGATTAACCCATTACCCAGCCCTTCTTCCCGAGTTTGCCAAATCTCAGTTAACGTATTGTTAAGGTCTGACCGTCCTCAGAGGTGGCCGTCACCTTGGCTCCCGGCGGATACTTGACCGCAATGATCGCCTTGGCAATCGGATTCTCCAAGTCGCGCTGGATCGCACGCTTGACGGGACGGGCGCCAAAGGCCGGATCATAGCCGTCCTTGACCAGCACCGCCAACGCCTTGTCATCGACGTCCAACGTCAGGTTCTGCTCCGCCAGACGCTTCGCAAAGTCCTTCAGTTGCAGTTTCACGATCTGCCCGATCTGTTCCTCGTTGAGCGAATCGAACTCGAGAATCTCGTCAAGACGGTTCAGGAACTCCGGACGGAAGATGTTCGCGAGCTCGTCCTTCGGCGCGTTCGACGTCATGATGACGACCGTGTTCTTGAACGAGACCGTCCGACCGTGGCTGTCGGTGAGGCGTCCGTCGTCCAGCACCTGCAGCAACAGGTTGAAGACGTCGGGATGCGCCTTCTCGATCTCGTCGAGGAGGACGACCGAGAACTGCTTGCGGCGGACGGCCTCCGTGAGCTGTCCGCCGTCCTCGAAGCCGACATAGCCGGGCGGCGCGCCGACGAGACGCGAGACCGCGAACTTCTCCATGTACTCCGACATGTCGAGTCGCACCATCGCGTTCTCGTCATCGAAGAGCTCCTGGGCCAGGGCCTTCGCAAGCTCCGTCTTGCCGACACCCGTCGGACCGAGGAAGAGAAACGCGCCGACCGGACGGTTCCGGTTCTTGATGCCCGCACGCGAACGAAGGACGGCATCAGCGACCGCATCGACCGCCTTGTCCTGTCCAATCACCCGCTCATGCAAAATCGCGCCCAGACGAATCAGCTTCTCGCGCTCGCCCTCGACCAGCTTGGTGACGGGAATGCCCGACCAGCGCGAGACGACCTCGGCGATCTCATCGGACGTGACGATCTCGCTCAACAGCGCGTCGTCGCCACACTTGACGGCGGACTCATGTTCGCGCAGACGCTTCTCAAGCTCCGGGATGTCGCCATACTGCAACTTCGCCGCCGCATTGAGATCGCCCGCATCCACTGCGCACTGGTGACGGATCCTCGCCTGCTCGAGATCGGCACGCACCTTGCGCACCTCCTCGATCGCGGCCTTTTCGCGCTTCCACTGCGCCGTCATCGCGTCCATCTTCTCGCGCAGCCCCGTCAGCTCCGACTGAAGCTCCTCCAGCCGCTTCTTCGAAGCGTCGTCCTTCTCCTTCTTGAGCGCAATCTCCTCGATCTCGAGACGACGGACGTGCCGCGAGATCTCGTCCAGCTCCTGCGGACACGAATCCATCTCCGTCCGGATGCGCGCACACGCCTCGTCCAGGAGATCAATCGCCTTGTCCGGCAGGAAGCGGTCCTGAATGTACCGCGAACTGAGCACGACGGCGCTCACCAGCGCCTCGTCGCGGATGTGAACGTTATGGTACTTCTCGAAACGCTCCTTGATGCCGCGCAGGATCGAAATCGCATCCTCCTCATTCGGCGCATCGACCGTCACCGGCTGGAAACGACGCTCCAACGCCTTGTCAGCCTCCATGTACTTGCGGTACTCGTCCAGCGTCGTCGCGCCCACGCAGTGCAGTTCGCCACGGGCCAGCAGCGGCTTGAGCATGTTGCCCGCGTCCGAAGACCCCTCGGTTTTGCCCGCGCCGACAATGGTGTGGATCTCGTCGATAAACAGGATGATCTTGCCGTCGGACTCCTTGATCTTCTTGAGCACCGCCTTGAGACGCTCCTCGAACTGACCTCGGTACATCGCCCCCGCCATCAGCGCCGTCATGTCGAGCGAAAAGACCGTGCGGTCCTTCAGCCCCTCCGGCACGTCGCCGCGGTTGATCCGCTGGGCGAGGCCCTCGACGATCGCCGTCTTGCCCACGCCGGGTTCGCCGATCAGCACGGGATTGTTCTTGGTCTTGCGGGAAAGGATGCGGATCACGTCACGAATCTCCGTGTCGCGGCCGATGACCGGATCAAGCTTGCCACTCTTCGCGAGCGCGGTCAGGTCCGTGCCATACTTCTCCAGGCACTTCTCGTTGTCTTCCGGCGGTTCATAGCTTGCGTTCATATCATTGCTCCTTCTTTCTACACGCGCACAACAGCAAACCCCGTGCCAAGTCCTTTTATCCCCCGACCGCTCAGACAGCGCGTCAAATTGTCCCACTCCGTGACAGAATAGGACAGCACGACAACCCCGAGAGTTCCGCCTATACCGTCACCCTGGAAATCTTCGGCGGCGATTCGCGCACGGCCGGAGACGAAACCGTCCTGGCCGCGCGCGACGATCAGAAGAGCGCGTGTTGCACGAAGGCACGGATCCTGCGGAAGATCGCGGACTTCCTGCGTTTCGGACTCAAGAGTCCGCGGAAGACGACCTCGAGGTAAAGCAGCAGCAGGCGCAGACGCAGCTTCTTCACGTTCGCCTTGAGAACGCCCTTGCCGTCCTTCGCCTCGGCCTCCAGCTTCGCAATCGCCGCCTCCAACGCGGAATGCTTCGGCAGGAGCTTCAGACACTGCGCAAGCGCATACCGATCGTTCCACTCGCCCGGCACAGCCACACCGGCGCCGCCAAGCGGAATGAGGGCTTTCGCCGGATTGCGACGCAGCAATGGGATCTCCGTCTTGTAGGCGGACCGCATGATGGCAAAGCAGAAACCGCCAAGCGAAAGGCGTCCGTCCTCGGAGACAAAGAGAGTCTCCGGACGGATGTCGCGATGGACGAGCTTGGCGTCTTCCAGTTTCGCGATGAGCTCAAGCGACGAGGACGCCAGTCTCTCCAGGGCCGCGCCCTGCGGCAGCAGGCCCCGTTCGATCAACTCCTTGAGGCAGCGCCCGTGCGGCTTTGCGGACACGTAATGGACGCCGCGGCGACCGATATGCCAGCGCAAGGGCTCGGCAACCGCCTCCGGGGACTTCTCGAACAGCGTCCGTCCGAGATCGTACTCGCGAAGAATCGTCCCGTCATTGGCCGGGACGAACCAGACGCGGACCGGGCGGCCCCCCATCGTCGCCTCGAGCTCAAGCGTCCGATACGACGGCACGCACGGACGCACATCGGTCAGACCGAACAACGCCGTCGCCTCGTCCGCGGCCTGACGCCAACCGACACGGACGCGTCCGAACTTGACGGATGCATCCTTCGGCTGCGGACACGTATAGCCGTGCTGCCGCAAATAGCCATCCAGCGCCAACGCCCACTCCTCCGGCGTCTGCCCCGTCACGCCCGCCGCCGACGCAAGACGCGCCAGCTTGCCATAGTAATCCGGCGCGAGCCACTGCTTCTGGTAAAGGCAGTGATACGCCAGCGAGTGGAAAGCGTCCTCGGCCGCAGGTTCGTAGAATCCACGGTCGTTCAGCACACGGCGCTCGAGGATGCCGCACTCCCAGCGCTCGTCGTAATAGTCGTCGCCGACCTCGCGGATATCGACATGGACGTCATGGCCGCCGATCCTGACGGCATACGCGGCCGCCCCGCCCTTCTTCTTGCGGGCGTTCAGGCAGCGCGCGCAGTCCTTGGCATTCCGCACCAGGAGGTCGATGTCCCCGTGAACCGGATCGAACGCCGCCGGCAGCTCCTCGGCATTGCGAAGCACCACATAGGGATGCGTCTCGTTAAAGAGCGTAAAGAACTCGGCGAGATTCTTCCAGCCCTGCTGGCCGGGCAGAACGACGGCGTCCTTCTGCGTGACCTTGCCCTGCGCCCATTCGTCGACGGTATGCCCCGTCAGTAACGCGACATCGCGCCGACATTCCTCTTCCGACAGGGTTCCATGCACGCGGTTGTTGCCACCGACCCATTCGCGATATTTCCACTTGAGCTCGAACATGTCGAGATTGACATATTCGAGTCCGCGCTGCGTCATGCGCCAGTCATAACGCGCCCGCGGGAAACGCACGAGCACCACGACGAACGCACCCGTGCCGGAACGGCTGGCCTTTTCGGCGGCATCCGGTAGCAGCGGTCCGTAAAAGCGGTTGTAGGCGTCCTGGGCCGAAAGCTCCTTCGGCCAGCTGGCTTCGAAGGAGGCGAGGACCTCTGCCTGCGTGGCGATGTCGGACAGGATTCGCGTCTCAGCGCTCCTGGCCTTCTCCCACAGAACGAACATCTGGATCTCATCGCGTGCCATCATGAACTCCCTCGATTCCCAACGCACGCCTCAACCGCGCGTACATGTCCTTCAAGCCAAACCGGGGCTCCCAGCCGAGATCCGTCAGCTTCCTGACGTCGAGCCGCAGATGATGCGGCGGCGGATAGCAGGCGTTCGCCGGATCGTCGTCGCGACCGAGCTCCACACCGACGCCACCGAACCACGCGTTCACCAATTTCGCCATCTCCGCCAGCGAACAATAAGTCGCCGGATTGGCCGCGTTGTAGATCTCGCCGGCCACGCCTCGCTCGAGCACGGTCACGATCGCCTCGACGGCATCCTCCGTCTCGAGGTACATCCGCGTAGACGTGCCGGCCGTCGACAGGCGAATCTTCTCGCGCGCGCACGCGCTCCTCAAGAACTGCGCGAAAACACGGTTCTCCGTTCGCGGGGCACCCGCACCGAACGTCTGCGCGAGACGCACGCTCATCGCCCGCAGGTTCCGCTTCGCGGCATAGTCCGCGCACAACGCCTCCGCCGCGCGCTTGCCGCGGGGATACGAGCTGCGGGGCACCGTCAGGTCTCCGCTGAAGCCCGCCGTTTCCGCCAACAGGACCTCCGTCGCCGGCGACCCGTAGGCCTCCATGCTGGAAAGAAAGACAAATGACCCGGTTCCGTGCGCACAGGCGAACTCCAGCAGCGCGCGCGTGCCTTCGACGATGATCTCGTACGTCTCTTCCGGATGCTCGGAGAAGAACTTTCCGGAGGTCGGCGAGGCGGCGTGCACGATCCGATCCACGGTTCCCGTGATCTCCGGCAGACGACGGACATCGGCGGCGACGAACTCGACGCCGGCGGGAAACGGCTCGGTCGGCGGCTTGCGCGCGACGGCGAGGACGCGATGTCCCTCGGCGGCGAAGCGCCGCACAAGCGCACCGCCGACCAGTCCCGTCGCACCGGTCACCAGGACTGTCTTAGCCATGGCGGGCCCTCCATTCCAATAGCGCGGCGAGCGTCACCAGGTCCTCGGGAGTCGTCACTTTCACATTGCCGCGGCAGCCCTGCACGAGATGGACGGGAATGCCCAGGGTGAAACAGATCGTGGCCTGGTCCACCATGTCTTCGTAGCCCTCGGGACGCTGACGGATCTTCGCATGGATGCCGAGGATGTCCTTTAGGATGAAGCTCTGCGGCGCCTGAGCGGAATAGGATTCGCGACGCGCGGGAATGCCGTCCACCTTCTGTCCGTCGCGCGAGAGAACCAGCGTCTCGAAACACGGCGTATAGGTGACGGCGTTGCCATAGCGACGAACGGCCGCGATGTTGTCGGCGATGACCTGCGGCGTCAGGTACGGCCGCGCCCCGTCATGGAGCAGCACGACGGCATCGGGCGATTCGCGCTCGGCCGCATAGCAGAGTCCGTTGTAAATCGACTCCTGCGCCGACGCACCGCCGAAGGCGATGCCGCGCAGCTTCGTGATGCCGTAGTCCGCGGCGATCTTCCGGGCTTCCGCCTCCCAATCGCGATGGACGACGAGATAGATGCCGTCGATCTCGGGATGACTCTGGAAGATGCCCAGGGTATGCGCGAGGACAGGACGGTCCACCAGCTGCAGGAACTGCTTCGGGATGTCACTGCCCATGCGCGTGCCGGATCCCCCGGCAAAGATAATGGCGAGATTCATTTCGCACGTTCCTTCCAATAGGCGGCCAAAGCCGCGTAACCCGAAATCTTCTTCTGTTCACGCAACAGCCTGCGTTCGGCCTTGGCCCGCTTCTCGCCCTTCTTAAAGGACATCGTGAGCCGGCACCAGAGCGCCGTGAGAAAGGGCTTGACCAACAACAGGCCGCCACGCCGACGCGTCCAGTCCGGGAACGGCTGCGCTGGGTGATCCTCGAGCCGTCCGAACGCCGCGGCCAGTGCGCCGTCCGGCATCATCTCGAGATAGCGACGAATTCCCCAGGCCTCGACCGCCGGATGGATGTGTCCCTTGCGGAAGGTTTTCCAGACGCTGCCGCCCGCCTTCCAGCAATCGCTGAGGACGAACGGACACGTCTTGCCGTACGCGATGCAGGCCGCCAGGCGGTGCGCACCGTTCAGCAGCTCGAGACGTTCGTCGACGGGAATGGGCGGACGCGAAAGGTCGTAGCCCCGCTCGCGGATCGAGTTCGCCGTCCGACGGAAGGACTCGAGAAACTCCTCCGGCGTATCCCGCCGCGGCTCGTCCTCATAGAAGCCATTCCGCGCGCGCACCATCTCCAGGTAGGCCTCCTCGGCCTCGCGAATCGCCGCCGCATCGCCGTCCGCCCAGGCCTTCGCCAGCTCGACCTTGTAGATGAGGTCGAACCGGGCGCTGGCCTTCAGCACCTCCTTCGGATCGATGATGCGGACCTGCGCGTCCATGTTCAGTCGGCCTCCAGTTCGGCGAGGATGAGATCCGCGACTTTCGCCGCGGCATCACCCTGTTCGACCGACCCCTTCTCCGCGAAGAAGGCCGTCAGCTTCTCACCATAGACGCGCTCGTCGAAGGATGCGACGGCGTCGACCAGGTCCTTCACGGATTCGGCGACAGGGAACGGCGTCGCGGACAACGGATAGTAGAAGCCGCGGTCACTCTCGTATTTCGCACGGTCCGGCGCGTAGATGAAGGCGGGGCGTCCAGAAAGCGCAAAATCGAAGATGCAGCTCGAATAGTCGGAGATGACGACGTCCGCCGCCGCGAGCAGTTCCTGGATGTCAGGATCGTCCGTCACGTCCTCGACGGCACCCGAGAACGGCAGCTTCACGCCCTTCTTGCGCATGTTCGGATGGAGACGGACCTGCACCTTCCAGGCCGCCGGCCAGCGCCTGGCGAGCGCTTCGGCCACCGCGGCGAAATCGGTGAGATAGGCGTCCAGCGCGCCGTCATCGCGGAACGTCGGCACGTACAGGAGCGTCCGCTCCGCCGCAGGCGCCCGGTCGCGGCTGCGGACGATGAGGTCGTTGCGCGGATGGCCGACGGGGAGAATCCGTGGGCCTTCCCCGAACCACTCGCGCGCCAGGTTGGCCTCCCAGGTGCAATTGGCGCAGAAGACATCGAGCATCTTCGCCTCGGCGGGTCCGAGCGTCTCGGTGCAGCGCTTGATGCCGAAGGAACCGTGCCAGGTCTGATAGTAGCGCTGTCCGGCCTTCTTGACGAGTCCGCGGTGACGGATGAAGTGTCCGAGGTTGTGATTCGAGACCCAGGCGCCGGCCGTAGCCAGTTCGCGAAACGCATCGGGACCCTTCCAGGCGACGGCCCGGATGCCCGCGGGGAGTTCTCGCTGAACTGCCGCGGCATCGCGCGCAAGCCAGACGAGATCGAGATCCGAACGGCGCTTCAAGAGTTCCAGCGCGATGTACTTCTGGTTGCATCCAAAACCGCTGCCCTGGAACTGGTTGAAGACGATCTTCTTCGGCTCGATCCGCGCATAGGCATGGCGGCACTTCCAGCGTCCGAGACAGGCCGCCAGCGCATGAAAGAGATTCTCGAGGGCCTTGCCCATCACTTCACCACCTTTGCGAAGACGAGCACCTTCTGCCGGAACCGGAGCGCGAAACAGCGTTTCTCGTGGGCGAGCAACGGCAAGGCGTCCTCGGCCTTGGCGCGTCCGCGGCGCTTGATGCGGATCAGGCGGTAGCCGAACGGAAGGTCGATGACCTGCTTGCGTTCGTACGGCGCCACCCACGTGCCCTTCACATGGTGATGGGCGACATTCACCGCCGGATCGCCGCAGGGACGACAGAGGACCGCCGTCGGATAGATGCGCACGCCCGGCAGTACGTCGTGCTGCTGTTCCGGCGAAAGCTTCTCAAGGTCGACGCCGTGACGAAGGAACATGCGGCGATAGACCGTATTGCTCGCCGTGACGTCATAGACGCCGTCGCCCTTGATGAACTTACGCTTCGAGTACGTTTCCAGAAGCTCCTCGATCAGCGGCTGGTGCGGCACGGAGCCGAGGACGGCCGTCTGGGGATGGAGATTGCGGTTGAGTCCGAAGCAGAGGTCATGCGAACGGAACGGCTCCAGGGTCGACTTCAGCTCGACGTCGGTGTCGAGATAGAAGCCACCTTCGGTCGCAAGGGCATAGAGCCGGATCCAGTCGCTCGCGAACACCCAGCTGCGGACGGACAGCGTCTCCTTGAGGAACGGATCGTCGAGGTCCTTGATCGCCTCGAGGCCCCAGCACTTGATCTCCCAGTCCGGCAAAAGCTTCTTCCAGCCCTCGACATAGGTGCGATCGGGTTCGGGCAATTCCTTGTCGCCCAGCCAGACGTAATGGATGATCTTCGGTATCATAGCCACCTCCACAGTCCCTTCTTTGCGAGCATGCCCGCCTTGCGCATACGTTTCTCCAGCATCTCCTGCGCCATTCGGACGCGCCGCATCGCCCACTTGCGCTGCGGGTGACCTTCGAAATAGGACGTGACATGCTCGATACCGGTCAAGTAGCTCGTCACCTTCTTCTGGTTGAAGGACGAACGGACGATCGATTCGCCGATCTTCGAATAGACATAGCACGGAACGGAGACGATGGCGACCTTTTCAAGATCTCCGAGCAGCTCCGTCACAAACGGCCAGTCCTCGAAATAGATGCCCTCGATGAAACGACGGTCGCCGATCGTCGAGCGGAGATAGAACTTGTTCCAGGCCGACGAACGCATGCGGCGGCCGGCCAGGACGGACTTGAGCGGCGTCGTGGAGACGCGGACTTTCCGAGAGACCGTCTCCACGGCGATGGCCTCACGCTTCGCCTCTTCCGTCTCGACATCGACGGGACGCTCCGAGACGACCACGGCGGCCCCCGTCTGTTCGGCCGCGGACAGGAAGGTCGCAAGCGCATGGCGCGGCAACGCATCGTCCGAATCCAGGAACGTCACGTATTCGCCTACGGCCTGTTCAAGACCCGTATTGCGCGCACCCGAGAGGCCGCGGTTCTCCTGGGTGAAGACGCGCACGCGCGAATCCTTCACCGCATAGGCCGCAAGCGTCTCGCCCGCCTTGTCAGGCGAACCGTCGTCGACGCACAGGAGTTCGAAGTCAGCGAAAGTCTGGGACAAGACCGACTCGATCGCGGCGGCAACCGTCGCTTCGGTCTTGTACACGGGCATGATGACGGAGATCTTCGGCATGTCGTCCAATTATACCATGAAAGTCGCGAGGGCCGCGCGGACGTCCTCGACGGGAATGTCGGTGATCTTCTCGCCCTTGAGCGAGATCACGTTCGGCTTGTTCTTCGGGGCGGCGCGTCCGAAATCGTAGGCGGTGAAGAGCATCACGGTCTTGGCACCGGCGATATGCGCGATGTGCGAGGGACCCGTATCGTTGCCGACGACGACCGCAGCACCGTTGGCGAGGTCCGGGATGTCGGCGATCGAACTCTGTCCGAGGAAGTTGACGGCATTCGGATTTCCTTCGCAGATCGCGTTGATCTCCTTCGCTTCGGCCTTCGTGCCCATCACGACGGACTTGAGGCCCTTCTCGGCGAAGAAGCGCGTCAGTTCAACGAAGCGTTCCGGCGGCCAGCGCTTCTGCTCGTTGCCGGCGCTGCAGCCCGGAATGAGGAGCGCGTACTTCTCAGGCAGGAGATCGAAGTGGGCGTGGTCGCCGTGGCACATCGAGAGGTCCTTCGGAGCCCAGGTAATCGCCTCGTGGACATTACGGAAGAACCACGGAAGAAACGGGATCTTGCGGGAGCTCGTGCGCCAGGTGAGACCGCCCTTCGCAAGGCGTCCCCACTTCAGGGCATGACGCGTCGCGGTGAGGACGAGCGGATAGTAGCGGCAGAGCGTGCGATTCGAGGACTGTAGGTCATAGATGGCGTCCCACTTGCGTCCGCCGATCTCTCGGACGATCACGCGCCACCAAGTGGCCATGTTGTAGCCGCGCGAGTCGACGATGACTTCGTCGAAGAAGCCCATCGCCTCGGCGAGTCCCTTGAGGAACGCCTCGGTGATGATGGCGATGTGCGCGCCGGGATGACGCTCGCGGATCGTGCGCATGCGCCCCGACTGCATCACGAAGTCGCCGAGCGCGCCATGCTTGATCACGAGGATGTTCTCTTTGCTCATAGGGAGATCTCCGAATAGTCCCCGTTGAAGAGGAGGTTCCTGCCCACGCCCGCACGTTCGCCGGCTTCGACATCCCGCGGCTTGTCGCCGAGCGAGACGGACGCCGCCATGTCGATGCCGTACTTGTCGCGCGCCTTGAGAAACATTCCCGGCTCCGGCTTGCGGTCAGGCCCCGAGAGTTCGGGACAGTGAAAGACGTCCGTGACCGTCACGCCGTGGCGGGCGAACTCGCCGTTCATCCAGTCCGTCAGCTTCCGGAAGTCGGACTCCGTATAGTAGCCGCGGGCGATGCCCGACTGGTTGGTGATGACGATGATGAGGTATCCGAGTTCCTGCGCCCGACGGCAGAAGTCGAAGACGCCGTCGATGAAGACGCACTTCTCGATCTCGTAGAGATACGCGGTGTCGACGTTGATCGTGCCGTCGCGGTCGAGGAAAAGGGCCTTAGCCATGGTTCATCCTCTCCACCATCGACGAGGTCGAATAGCCCTCGACACGCTTCAGCGTCACCGCTTCGCCGCCGTAGGCCGTCACATACTGAGCCTCGGGCCAGCGGTCGATCGTGTAACCTTCCTTGGCGATCACGTCAGGACGGATCTCCTCGACGACCGGCAGCGCCGTCTCCTCGTCGAAGAGCACGACCGCGTCGACGAGTTCGAGCCCCGCCAGCACGAGGCTGCGCGTCTGCTGGTCTTGGATCGGACGCGACGGACCCTTGAGACGGCGGACGGACGCATCGCTGTTGAGGGCGACGACCAGACGGTCGCAAAGTTCCTTCGCCTGATAGAGCGACGAGAGGTGTCCACAATGGAGACAGTCAAAGCAGC
Organism: uncultured Verrucomicrobiota bacterium; assembly: GCA_945613785.1. GTDB lineage: Bacteria > Verrucomicrobiota > Kiritimatiellia > RFP12 > UBA1067 > UBA1067. The sequence continues at coordinate 23,009 of CALZAJ010000006.1, forward strand.
CGTTGGTGAAGCCGACCTTGAGTCCCTCCGCCTGCCAGGCCTTGACCTGGGCGGGGAGGTCGGCGCGCGTGAACACCTTGCGCTCGAACGGCAGCGCAAGCGAGCGCTTGGCGTCCAAGGCCGCCTGGAGTTCAGCCGGCGTGACCACCGCGGTGCCGACCTTGCCGACGACAATGCCCGCCGCGACATTCGCGAGTTCCATCGCCTGGCGGAAGGTGGCGCCGATCGCACGGGCCGCCGCCAGCACCGACATCGTCGTATCGC
>CALZAJ010000007.1 GCA_945613785.1 uncultured Verrucomicrobiota bacterium
GACCTGCCTCGAGTACAACGAGTATGAGCTCGCGGGCTTCGACATGTTCTACCTGAAGCGCCCCGGCGCCGAGAAGGAATACGACAAGAAGACGAAGGACCGCGCGACGAAGCTCTGGAAGAAGCTCTCCGCCAAGGAGAAGAAGCGCGTCGCCGATTCCGTCCTCTGCGGACTTCCCGGCACGGTCGACGACCTGACGCCCGAGGAGTTCCTTGCGCAGCTCAAGACCTACGAGGGCATCGATGACAAGAAGCTCCGCGAGAACATGTACTGGTTCCTCAACGAGATCTCGCCGGTCCTCGAGGAGACGGGCGTGAACATGTGCATCCATCCGGACGATCCGCCGCATCCGATCTTCGGGCTTCCCCGCATCCTCTCGAATGCGAAGGACATCGAGATGATGTACAGGAAGTGCCCCTCGAAGCACGTCGGCCTGACGCTCTGCACAGGCTCCCTGGGCGGAGACCCGAAGAACAATGCGGTCGAGATCATGAAGAAGTTCGGCAAGCGCGTCTACTTCTGCCACTTCCGCAACCTCGAGTACACGGACGACATGATCTTCCACGAGTCGCAGTGCCACCTCGTCGGCAACACGGACATGCCGAAGCTCTTCGAGGAGTTCCTCAAGGAGGAGAAGCGCCGCGGCGAGAAGATCGTGGTCAGACCCGATCACGGACGCTTCCTCGAGATCGACAAGGGCCGCAAGTGCTACTGCGGCTACAGTTACGGCGGACGTCTCATCGGCCTCGCCGAGCTGCGCGGTCTCGAGATCGGTCTCAAGTACGCGAAGAAAGGACTCTGATCCATGGCCTCCAAGAAGCCCTTTATCAACGATGACTTCCTGCTGACCACCAAGGCGGCGAAGGAGCTCTATCATGGCTTTGCCGAGAAGATGCCGATCATCGACTACCATTGTCATCTGCCGCCTGCGGAGATCGCGGAGGACAAGCGGTGGGACGACATTGCGGACGTCTGGCTCGGCGGCGACCACTACAAGTGGCGTCAGCTCCGTTCGAACGGTTTCAAGGAGCGCCTCTGCTCCGGCCGCGGCAAGGACGGCTGTGGGTCGGGCTGGGAGCGTTTCGAGGCCTTCGCGAAGGCGATGGAGCGTCTCGTCCGGAATCCGCTCTTCGACTGGTCCCACCTCGAGCTCGCCCGCTACTTCGGCGTGACCGAACGTCTGTGCGGTGACAGCGCCGCGCGCATCTACAAGAAGTGCAACGCGATGCTGCAAAAGCCGTGGTTCTCCGCGCGCGGACTCATGAAGAAGTCGAACGTCGCCGTCGTCTGCACGACGGACGACCCGATCGACTCGCTCGAACACCATCTGGCGATTGCGAAGAAGCCGTTTGCGACGCAGATCCGTCCGGCCTGGCGTTCCGACAAGGCCTCCAAGATCGAGCTGCCCAAGGTTTGGAACGACTGGATGGACAGGCTCGGTGCCGCGGCGAAGATGTCGGTAAAGACATACGACGACTTCCTGGCGGCGATGGCGAAGCGCCATGCTTTCTTCGAGAAGGCCGGCTGCCTGATCTCCGACTACGGCATCACCGAGGTCTTTGCGACGCCCTACACCGAGAAGGAAATCGCCACGATCTTCAAGAAGGCCCGTGCGGGCCGTCAGGTGACCGAAGAGGAGGCGCTCAAGTTCAAGAGCGCGTGGCTCTATGAGGGCCTTAAGGCCGATGCCGCGGCGAACTGGACCACCCAGCTCCACTACAACTGCATTCGCGACCTCAATAGCGCGATGTATGACGTGATGGGTCCGGACACCGGCTTCGATGCGATCGGCGACTGGTCTGTCGGCACGAACCTCGCAAAGCTCTTTGACCGTCTCGAGCGGACGGACTCTTTGCCGCGTTGCATCCTCTACTCGCTCAATCCGAAGGACAATGAGATGCTCTGCTCCATCATGGGCAGCTTCCAGAAGGCGCCGTACCGCGGCAAGATCCAGCTCGGTTCCGCCTGGTGGTTCCTGGACCAGAAGGACGGCATGCGCAAGCAGATCGAGACCCTCTCGGCGCTCGGCTCCCTCGGCAACTTCATCGGCATGCTCACGGATTCGCGCAGCTTCCTCAGCTATACGCGCCACGAGTACTTCCGCCGCATCCTCTGTCAGAAGCTGGGCGAAGAGGTCGAGAAGGGCGAACTTCCGAATGACATGAAGTGGCTGGGCGGTATCGTGAGCGACATCTCGTTCAACAACGCCAACGAGTACTTCGGATTCAACGCGTGATCGTCGATTGTTGCTCTTCACGACGGGGCGCGGGGCGTTGCCTCTTCAAGGACGGCGTAACGCTCTAACTGCGCCAAATGTCCCAAGTTTTGGTATAATACCCGCACTATGTCTGACATTCGCGTTCGTTTCGCCCCGTCTCCGACGGGTAAGGTTCACATCGGCAACATCCGTGCCGCGATCTACAACTGGCTTTTCGCTCGCCACACGGGTGGCAAGTTCCTGCTCCGTGTCGAGGACACCGACCTCGAGCGTTCCACGCCGGAGGCCATCCAGGTGCTCTTCGAGTGCATGGAGTGGCTGGGGCTCGACTATGATGAAGAGGTCTTCTACCAGACCAAGAACGTGAAGCGTCATCTCGAAGTCGTCGACCAGCTTCTCGCCTCCGGTCACGCCTATAAGGTCGAGAAGACCTCGCGCGACGGCAAGACGGGCGTCGTCACGATGTTCAAGATGCCCAAGGAGGGTACGATTGAGTTCGATGACATCGTGAAGGGTCACATGGCGAAGAAGGCGGAGGACATTCAGGACTTCGCGATCGTCCGCTCCGACGGTTCGCCGATCTTCCACATCGCGAACGTCGTCGACGACATCGACCAGAAGGTGACGCACATCATCCGCGGCGACGACCACGTCGAGAACACCTTCAAGCACATCTGCATCTTCAAGGCCCTCGGCGCGCCCGTGCCGCAGTACGGACACCTCTCGATGATCGTCAACCAGCAGGGCAAGCCCTACTCGAAGCGCGACGGCGCGGCGTTCGTCGGCGAGTACCGCGAGCAGGGCTACCTTCCCGAGGCGCTCTTCAACTACCTCCTCCTCCTCGGCTGGAACCCGGGCGACGACCGCGAGGTCCTGACGCGCGAGGAGATGATCAAGCTCTTCGAGCTCGAGAAGGTGCATGTCACCGCGGCGATGTTCGATCCCAAGAAGCTTGCCTGGATGAACGGCGAGTACATCAAGAAGATTCCCGCCGAGGCGTTCAAGTCCAAGGTCAAGGAGGCCGCGGCGAAGCTCGGGGCGTCCGCCGACTTCTACGATGAGGCGGGGTGGGATTACCTCTGTGGACAGATCCAGCCGCGTACGAAGTTCCTCAACGATCTCGACACGTCGCTCGTCTGCTTCTTCAAGGACGACTTCGAGTTCGATCCGAAGGCGGTCGACAAGCGTCTCAAGAAGGAAGGCGTGAAGGACATCCTCGTTGATCTCGTCGCGCGTTTTTCGGCTGTCTCCGAATGGACGGCGCCGACGCTTGAAGAGCTCGTGAAGGGCCTTTCGCAGGGCAATGGCATGGGCCCGTGGGTCCATCCGATCCGTGTCGCGGTCTCTGGCCGCGGCGAAGGCATCGGCCTCTTCGAAATGCTTCAGCTCCTCGGCAAGGAGAAGACGCTCGCCCGTCTCCAGAAGGCGGCCGACACGATGGCGCTCTAAACGATGGCGACGTTGCTGGTAGGTTATACCGCTTCGGACCTGTTCGAGCGCGGCAAGCACGGGAAGAAGTTCACGGCTTCGTGGCTGAACGAGGACGTGACCTGTCACTGTCTGGACATCTACCATCGGCATGCGATCGAGAAGACGCATCATGTGAAGGCGATCTGCACGCCGCACCTGCCGGAGGGTCCCTGGGATGTCATCAGGTTCAAGACGGGTCCGAAGCGCATGAGCGGCGAGCTCGCGCTGGACCAGCTCCAGGAGATCCATCTGCTGATGCGTCAGCAGAAGCCGGCGCCGAAGTTCGAACTCGTCTACGACGGAAAGGAGCGCGACCGCAACGACCTCCTCAACAAGATCAAGGACGATCCCGACCGCGTGCGCGATTTTTCCGCGACGTGGAAGGCGTCCGTTCCCGGAATCGACCCGCTCACGTTCACGAGCTTCCCCGGCTGCTTCTGCCACCGTCGTCAGGACGAAGGCGGCCTCGCCCTCGCAGAGGTGGTGTCAAAGGATCTTTCCTCCTCCATTCAACATTCATCACTCAACCCTCGTCGTTTGCTTGACATGGGTTGCGGCTGCGGCCTCGTCGGGCTGTTGATTGCGCGCGCCGTGAAGGGCGTCTCGCTCGTCGGCGTCGACTCGCACAGCCGGGCGATCGAGGCGGCGAATCTCAATGCGCAGGCGTTGGGTGTCGAGGCCGAGATGATCCTTTCCGACAATGGTACGCCCGCGCGTATGGACGGCACCTTTGATGTCTTCGTCGGCAATCCGCCGTACTATTCCGATTATCGCATTGCCGAGGTCTTCCTCGACACGGCGAAGCGTGCGCTCAAGCCCGGCGGCGTCTGCTACACGGTCTGCAAGAACGCCGCAGGCCTCGAGCCCGTCCAGCGCCAGTATTTCCCCGACGTCGAGATCATCAAGCGCCGCGGTTACGCGGTCCTCAAGTCCGTCAAGCCGCTCTAACGTCCACGGTCGGACTCCACTCCGACTTTCGTACTCGTTCGCTATGATATAATAACCGATATGGAATTCAAAGAACTTATCGAGGCGCGCCGCAGTGTGCGCAAGTATGTGGCCGCGGAGCTGACGAAGGCCGAGGTCGAGGCGATCGTGACGGAAGCTCTGGAGGCTCCGAGCTGGAAGAACCGCGAGCCGACCCGTTATCATGTCATTCTGGATGCCGCGCTCAAGGAGTGTCTGCGCACGCAGGCGATGCCGGAGGGCAATGCCGCCAAGTGCGTGAATGCCGCGGCGCTTGTGGCGGTCACTTTCAAGAAGGGCCTGAGCGGCTTCACGCTTCAGTCCGATGGCACGAACACGCCCGACAATGAGCTTGGTGACATGTGGGGTGCCTATGACGCCGGTCTCGCGTCCGCCTACTTCATGCTGGCGGCCCGGAACCGCGGGTGGGATTCGCTGGCGATCGGCATTCGCGATGCGGCCAAGGCCGTCGAGGTTCTCGGACTTCCAGCGGACGAGACGCTGACGGCGATCATCGTGCTGGGCAAGGGCGACCAGTCGATGCCGAAGCCGCCGCGCAAACCGGCCGCGGATGTCGCGACGGTTCGCTGAGCCAACGGAAAATTTCAAAGAGGAGTTCAAAAATGCTGCGTCATGTGATTCTGTGGAAGCTAAAGGATGATATTTCCGATCTTGCGGCCGTGAAGGCCGGCATCAAGGCGGGCCTCGAAGGGCTCGTCGGCAAGGTGCCGGGACTCCTGCGCGTGAAGGTCCAGACCGAGGGGCTCGCGTCCTCGACTGCGGATGTCATGTTGGATTCCTATCTCACGGATGCCGCGGCGCTCAAGGCCTATGCGACGCATCCCGCGCATGTCGCGGTCGCGAACGAGAAGGTCCGCCCCTACACGGCCTCGCGCGCGTGCCTTGATTTCGAAGGCGAGGGCGAGTTCGGCGAACTGCTCATCGAGCGACGCAGCTTCCGCGCCTTTGCCGAGACCGTGCCGTCGCCGGCGCTGGTCGACGAGGTCGTGAAGGCCGGTCTCCTCGCCCCGACGGGGCGCAACCAGCAGTCGAGCCTGGTCATTCGCATTGACGATCCTGCGCTGAAGGAGGAGATCCGCGCCGAGAACGCCCGCATCATGGGTGCGCCGCCGCCGGGACGTCCCGCCGATCCGTTCTACGCCGCGCCGGTGATGCTCATGGTCATTGCCAACAAGAAGAACAACACGGCGACCTATGACGGCTCGCTCACGATGGGCAACATGATGATCAAGGCGCACGAACTCGGTCTCGCTTCCTGCTGGATCCATCGCGCGAAGGAGGAGATGGAAGGTCCGCTCGGCGCGAAGATCCTCTCCAGGCTCGGCCTTGAGGGCGAATGGGAAGGCGTCGGACATCTCGCGCTCGGCTATGCCGCGACTGCGCTCCCGCCGCCGCGGGAAATTAATCCGGCCCGTTATCGAGCCATCTGAAGACCGTCCGCAATCCATCAATCCGAGAAGACGCAATGCTGCCATTCAAATCGAAATATCATCTCTGCGACCTGTTCGACATCCCGATCTACATCGACATCTCGCTCATTTTCCTGCTCCTGTTCTTTGCCACGGGCGGTGGTTCGCTGTTTGACGGACTTGGCTGTGCGCTTCTGTTGCTCGTTTCCATCACCGCGCACGAGTTCGGTCATGCGCTGACGGCTCGGTCCTTCGGCTATCGGACGCTGGACATCACGCTTTCGCTCCTCGGCGGCTGCGCCTCGCTGATCGCGCTTCCGAAGAAGGCGTCGCAGGAATTCCTCACGGCCCTCGCGGGACCGGCGGTGAGCTTCGCGCTGATGGGACTCGGCGTACTTGGTGTTTCCGCTCTTGGGACAGGAGGAGATGTGGTCTCATATTTTTATCATGATATAATGGGGCATTTCCCGAAGGCGCTTCCAGTTGTTGACGGCGATGTATTGTTTTATGTCGAAGGAATGTCAGAAAGGCTTGTCTACTCGTGTAGTCGTTCGTATTTTGATACGATGCAGATGTTGTCGTATCTTGCTGAAATGAACCTGATGCTCGGCATCTTCAACCTGCTGCCCGGGTTCCCGATGGACGGCGGGCGCATCTTCCGCAGCGCGATGCGTCCGTTCCTGTCGCGCGTGAACGCCACCTACGTCGCGATGGTCGTCGGACGCGTGGTGGCGGTCTTCATCGGCCTGCGCGGCTTCTGGAACGTGACCCACGGCGCCAACTGGGGCTTCGTCACCATGATGATCGCCTGGATGATCTGGAGGGATGGTTATCGCGAATACGTGATGGCCCGAATGGAGTCGGCCTGGGACTATCAGGATTATCGTGCTCATGTCTCGCCGCCGCCGTATGGCGGGGACGGCGATGACTGTGATGTCACCAGAGACCGGAATTGAGGGCTGTTTGGATCTCCAGATTGAGCATACTCCCCCCAAGGGGGATAATTATGCTATAATATCAACTCAATTTGAAAGGAATCCTTCGGATGGAACTCAAAGATGACTTCATGGTCTTTTCGGGTACGGCCAATTTGCCGCTCGCCGAAAAGGTCGCCAACTATCTCGGCCGCCCCCTCAACAAGATTGACGTGCAGCACTTCCCGGACGGCGAGACCTTCTGCCAGGTTCAGGAAGGTGTGCGTGGTAAGGACGTCTTTGTGATCCAGTCGGGTTCCCCTGCGCCGAACGATGCGTACATGGAACTCTTCATCATGATGGATGCCCTCAAGCGCGGCAGCGCGGGTCGCATCACGGTCGTTCTTCCGTACTACGGCTATGCCCGTCAGGACCGCAAGGACAAGCCGCGGGTCCCGATTACGGCGCGTCTCATCGCGAACCTCATCACCGCCGCGGGCGCTGATCGCGTCCTGACGATGGACCTGCACGCGAACCAGATCCAGGGCTTCTTCAACATCCCGCTCGATCACCTCCGTGCCGAGCCCGTCATTCTCAAGTACATCCGCGATCAGCACTGGGCCAATCCGATTGTCGTCGCGCCTGACACGGGCGGGGCGAAGACGGCCTACGGTTACAGCCGCAAGCTCGGTTGTGGTCTCGCGATCGTCGCCAAGCAGCGTACGAGCGGCGAGACGGTCGACGCGTTCTCCGTCGTCGGCGACGTGAACGGTCACGACGTCATCATGATCGATGACATGACCGCGACGGGAGGTACGCTCTCGGCGGCCGCGAAGATGTGCCGCGAGAATGGCGCCAAGTCCGTCCACGCGTTCGTCAGCCACTTCCCGCTCACGGCGAAGGGTCAGGAGCGTCTCATGACCGAGGGTCAGCTCGACGAGCTCGTCGTCACCGACTCGATTCCGCTCCGCGAGGGCTTCGATCCGTCGAAGCTTCCGTTCAAGCTCACGCAGCTTTCCGTCGCGCCGCTCATCGGCGAGGCGATCAAGCGCATCCACAACGACCAGAGCGTGAACGACTTGTTCAACCACGAATAAGGAGCGTGGTCCGCACGTCCTTCTTTGTCTTCGACTTCGGCGGACTCGCGGACCACGGTCAATCTCTTGAAGATCATCGTTGGATTAGGTAACCCGGGTGCGGAGTATGCGAATACTCCGCACTCGATTGGTTTTGAGGCGGTCGATGCGATTGCCGCGGAAATCGGCGCGACGTGGGAGACGAAGCGCCAGTTTCAGTGTCTGATGGCGAAGGGCTCGTTCGCGGGAATCCCTGTGATGCTCGTGAAGCCGCAGACCTACATGAACCTGTCGGGCGACTCGGTGGCGCCGGTCGTGAAGTACCACAACGCGACGCCGGCGGATCTCCTGGTGATCCAGGACGACATCGACCTGCCGGCGGGCAAGATGCGCATTCGCAAGGCGGGGTCGTGTGGCGGACACAACGGCATCCGCAACATCATCGAGCGTCTCGGGACGCCTGGCTTCACGCGTCTCAAGCTTGGCGTCGGTAAGGACAAGTCGAACGTCGTCGCGCATGTGCTCGGCAAGTTCGATCCGACGACGCGGCAGGTGATGGACCAGGTGGTGGCCGAGTCCGTCAAGGCGTCGGCCCTGATCCTGCGTGAGGGCCCCGACCGTGCGATGAACGTCTACAACGGCTGGACCGCAGAAGTCAAATTAACAATGAATAAGGGATAATGGACCATGGTGGAACCTAAAATGAACAAGCTCGGCATCCTTACACTTTCGCTTTTCACCGTTATCCCCGGCCTGTTCGCCGTGGAGACGCCGACGATGGGCTGGAGTTCGTGGAACGCCTATCGCGTGAACATCAGCGAGGACATCATCAAGAAGGCCGCGGACATGGTCGTCGAGCTCGGTCTCGACAAGGTCGGCTACGTCTACATCAACACGGACGACGGCTTCTTCGGCGGACGTGACGAGAAGGGCAACCTGAAGACGCATCCGAAGCGCTTCCCGAATGGACTCAAGGGGCTGGTCGACCACATCCACGGTCTCGGCCTCAAGGCGGGCATCTACTCCGACGGCGGCGAGAACACCTGCGGCAGCATCTGGGATGATGACGAGTACGGCGTGGGCGTGGGCATGTGGCAGCACGACCAGCAGGATGCCGACTACTTCTTCAAGGAACTCGACTTCGACTTCATCAAGATCGATTTCTGCGGCGGCCTCGCGAAGGGCAATGCGGCAAAGGTCGACATGGATCCGAAGGAGCGCTACACGGCGATCCGTCAGGCCGCCGAGAAGGCCAAGCCGGGCGTGCGCATCAACGTCTGCCGCTGGGACTATCCCGGCACCTGGGTCGGCACGATCGGCAGCTCCTGGCGCATCAGTCAGGACGTCGAGCTCAAGTGGCGGAGCGTCAACGACATCATCCACCAGAACCTCTATCTCTCCGCCTATGCGGGACCGGGCGCGTTCAACGACATGGACATGCTCGAGGTCGGCCGCGGCCTGCCGGCGGAAGAGGACAAGACGCACTTCGGCATCTGGTGCATCATGAACTCGCCTCTGCTGATCGGCTGCGACCTTGCGAAGACGCGCGAAGATCCGATTGCGATGGAGCTGCTGAAGAACACCGAACTCATCGCGCTCAACCAGGATCCGCTCTGCCAGCAGGCCTACGTCGCGAAGCGGGAAGGCGAGACGTACGTGCTCGTGAAGGATCTCGAAGAGGCGAACGGCTTGGTCCGCGCGGTGGCGTTCCTCAACACGACGGACGCCGAGGCGCAGATGAGTGTCGAGCTCAAGGAACTCGATCTCGCGGGCCGCGTCCACGTCCGTGACCTGTTCGCGCATCTCGATCTTCCGGTCGTGACCGGGAAGATGAAGGTGACGGTTCCCGCGCATGCGACGCGCATTTACAAGTTGACGGCCGAGAAGCGCCTTGAGCGCGAGGTTTACGAGGCCGAGACCGCGTGGCTGTCGACTTATCAGGAACTCGTGGAGGCGGAGAAGGCCGGCACGGCCTACTATCGTCAGTCTCCGAAGCTGTCGGGTGGCGTGGCGGCGACCAACGTCGGCCGCAAGGACAACTATCTTGAGTGGCGCAATGTCGTCAGCGCCGTCGAAGGAGAACGCGAGCTGGTGCTGATCACGGCGCCTGGCGATGAGAAGTCCGTGAAGATGTCCGTCAACGGCACGGAGGTTGCGCTCAAGCGGGTGACTTGCAGTTGTGCGGACGATGAGATCAAGATGCTGTTCGTGGCGACGGCGCCGATGAAGAAGGGCGCGAACGTCGTCCGTATCTTCGGAGAGACGCGTCTGCCCGACATCGACCGTCTCGACCTTCAGCCGCTCAAGTGAGGATTTTGAAATGAGGGAACTTTCGGTTATCCTGGACGAGGTGAAGGCCAAGATCGCCGCGGCCTGTGCGAAGGCCGGACGCGATCCGTCCGAGGTCGAGATCATCGCCGTCACCAAGACGCACGGCGAGGACGTCGTCCGCGAGGCGTGGGAGAACGGCCTTGCGATCGTCGGCGAGAACAAGGTCCAGGAGGCGGCCTGGAAGAAGCCCGCGAGCGTGTCGGGTCCGAGCTGGCACCTGATCGGACATCTCCAGTCCAACAAGGTCCGTCCCGCGCTCGAGCTCTTCGACTTCATCCATTCCGTCGATTCGATCAAGCTGGCGGACCGCATCAACCTGATTGCGGACGACATCGGCGCGCAGCCGCACATCCTCCTCGAGGTCAACGTCTCGGGTGAGAAGTCCAAGAGCGGCATGAAGCCCGAGGACGTCGAGCCGACGATCCGCCACATCCAGGAGAACTGTCCGCGCGTGACCCTCGAGGGTCTGATGACGATGGCGCCGTTCGCGGAGGATCCCGAAGAGGCGCGTCCGTATTTCCGTCGCCTGCGTGAACTGCGCGACGGACTCCAGGAGAAGCTGGGGGTCGGACTCCCGAAGTTGTCGATGGGCATGAGCGGCGATTACGAGGTTGCGGTCGAGGAGGGAGCGACCTGGGTGCGTCTGGGCACGGTCCTTTTCGGCGAACGCCCGAAGCTCAAGAGCGTGCGCGCGACGGCCGATGACGAGGGCGCCCGCTTCGGCGGACTCGATTCCTATTCCGGCGCCGGACCGACCGTGAGGATTCTGGATTGACCTTCCCGGTTGAGGAGAAGATCAAGGAAATCCGCCGCGCACTCGCGGTGAACCGTGACGTCGTCCTGACAGCGCCTCCCGGCAGTGGCAAGACGACCTGTGTGCCGCCGGCGCTTCTCGACGAACCCTGGCTGAAGGGCAAGAAGATCGTGATGCTTGAGCCGCGGCGTCTTGCGGCGCGCAACTGCGCGACGTACATCGCGAAGAAGCTCGGCGAGCCGGTCGGCGGGACGGTCGGTTACCAGGTGCGTCTCGAGCGTAAGATCTCCGCGCAGACGCGGCTGGAGATCGTCACCGAGGGATTGCTCACGCAGCGGCTTCTCTCCGACCCTGAACTCGCGGACGTCGGACTCGTCATCTTCGACGAATTCCACGAACGGTCGCTCGCCTGTGATCTTAGCTTTGCGTTGGCGCTGGAAGTGCGCCGCGCGCTGCGCGACGACCTGCGCCTTCTGGTGATGTCCGCGACGCTTGATGCGGACGAAGTCGCCGCGCATCTCGGGGATGCGGACATTGTTCGTGCCGAAGGCCGCATGTTCCCTGTCGAGACGAAATACCTCGGCGACATGTCGATGAGCGGCGCCGTGGCGCGAGCGCTCAAAGAGACGACCGGCGACATTCTCTGTTTCCTGCCGGGAGAGGGAGAGATCCGGCGGACGCAGGAGAGCCTTCAGACTTCCGTGTTCAACCTCCAGGGGTCGGGAGAGCGGGCGGTTGTTTTGCCGCTCTACGGTTCCTTGCCAAAGGAAGAGCAGGACCGTGTCTTCCTTCCCAACGACCGGCGCAAGGTCATTCTCGCGACGTCGATCGCCGAAACGTCGGTGACGATCTCCGGCATCACCTGCGTGATTGACTCGGGGCTCATGCGCATTCCGCGGTTCACGCCGGCGACGGGCATGAGCGGACTTGTGACGGTGCCGCTTTCGATGGATCGTGCGGAACAGCGCCGCGGCCGTGCGGGACGCGTCCAGGCGGGCGTCTGTTATCGGTTGTGGAGCGAGGGTGAGAACCTGTCGCGTCCGAAGAAGATGAGTCCCGAGATCTTCGATGCAGACCTTTGTTCGCTCGTCCTGACGAGCGCCGCGTGGGGTGCGGTGCGGCGCGAGGACCTGCCGTGGATGTCCCCGCCGCCGGTGAGCGCCTGGGAACAGGCGGTGAATCTGTTGAAGCTGCTGGGCGCATTGTCGTCTGACGGACGCCTCACGGCGAAGGGTACTTCGATGGCGAAGCTGCCGATGCATCCGCGTCTTGCGAACATGATCCTGAACGGAGGGGACCCTCTGCTGGCGGCGATTATCGAAGAGGGCGCGAAGTCGCGCGAGACGGATATCCGGCGCGTGTTCGACCATCCGTCCCGTCGGGCGGTCGAGCTGGCGAAGAAGTTTGACCGTGGACCGCGGCGCGCGAATCTGAGCGAGGGTGCGATGCTCGCGTTTGCCTATCCCGATCGCGTCGCCAAGGGGCGCGGCAACGGCGCGTTTCGCATGGTGTCCGGACGCGGCGCCTTCCTGGAGCCGAATGACGCGCTGGCGAAAGCGCCGTACCTCGTCTGCTGTGAGCTGGACGACCGTCTCGGGGATGCGAAGCTCTTCCTCGGGTGTCCGATTGACGAGGAAGAGATTCTCGAGCTCTTCGGAGACTTGATCGTCGAGGAACCGTTCTGCGAGTGGGATCGGCAGAACGATCGCGTGAAGAGCGTCGTGAAGCGTAAGCTCGGCGAGATGACGATGGGCGAAAAGCCGGTGACGGTTTCGGTGGAAGGTGCGGCTGATAAGATTGCCGCGGCGCTCCTGGACGGCGTCCGTCAGAAGGGCGTCGCGAATCTCCCCTGCTGGACGAAGGAGTCGCTGCAGCTCCGCGCGCGCATCGACTTCCTGCACCGGCACCTGGACTGGCCGGAGATGACGGACGAGACGGTCCTGGCGGCGCTCGAGGGCTTTGTCGGCGGCATGAACAAGTGGCGCGATCTTGAGAAGCTCGACCTGTTCCGCGTCTTCGACTTCATTCTGAGCGAGGCGGGACACGACCGGCGCGAGCTCGACCGTCTCGCTCCGACGCGGATGGAGGTGCCGAGTGGCTCGCATATGCTCATCCATTACGAAGGGGATGAGCCGACGTGTGAGGTGCGGTTGCAGGAGTGCTTCGGGCTGATGGCGACGCCGAAGGTCGCGGGCGGGAAGGTGCCGGTCGTGATGACGCTCCTTTCGCCGGCGCAGCGTCCGATCCAGATCACCAAGGACCTCGCGGGATTCTGGAAAGAGGGCTACCAGTTGGTCCGCAAGGACATGCGCGGTCGTTATCCGAAGCATTATTGGCCCGAGGACCCGTTCACGGCCGTCGCCACGCGGCGGGTGCGTCCGCGTCCGAATGCGTGAAGCCAGGGGCGGTATTCCCATCTTTCCCGCAAGCCATGGGAAATGATATAATTAAAGGGTGTCTAAGAAGAGCAATTTTACGATAAATGTCGAATACGGGGTGTTGCGATTCGTCTGTGGAATCGTCAATCTGATCCCCTATCGGCTGGCGATGGGAATCGCCTGGTGTCTGGGGTGGTCGACCTTCAACGTCCTCCGCCTGAAACGCGCCCGGACGATGGAGCGGCTGAGGAGCGTTTTTCCTGAGAAGCCGGCCCGCGAGCTGCGTCGTATCGCCCGCAAGAGCATCACCAACGTCCTGCAGACCGGGGTCGAGATGATCCGGGCGCCGAGGCTTGACCGGAAGTGGATGGATCGCTACGTCCTTGAAGGTCGCAAGTACAAGGACAAGCTGCAGGGCTATATCGACGAGGGCAAGGGCGTGGTCATCATGGTGCCGCACTCCGGCAACTGGTACATGGCGGCCTGGTCAATGGCCGCCTACGGACTTCCTCTCGTCTCCATCGCGGCGACGCAGCGCAATCCGAAGATCGACGCGTGGATGAAGCGGCAGTACTGTGACATCGAGGTCTTCGACCGCGGGAGCGCGAAGACGCTGGTGGACATCAAGCGTCGTCTGCAGGAGGGGCGCGGCTTCGCGATTCTGCCCGATCTGCGCGTGCCTCATCCCGACGTGGAGGTGGACTTCCTGCGCGGCAAGGCGAACGTGTCGCACGCGGGAGCCATGTTTGCGGTGAAGTGTGGCTCTCCGATCGTGGTTGCGGTGATGCGTCGTGAAAACGGGCGACACGTCTTCGACCACATCGGGACGCTTCGGCCCGATCCTGCGGCCCCTGACAAGAAGGAGGAGGCCGCGCGGTTGACGCGCGAGGCGATGAAGATGCTGGATGAGCGCATCCAGGCGCATCCCGAACATTGGTTTTGGTATAACAAACGTTGGATTTTGCAACCTGTCAAAAAGAAAGAGGAGTCCAAATGAACTACGCTGAGGCTGAGAAGATGCTCAAGAAGTGCGGGCAGGAACACGTGCTCGCCTACTGGAAGAAGCTGAACAAGAAGGAGCAGGCCGCGCTCCTGGAGCAGATCGCCAAGATCGAGCCCAAGAACCTCGCGTATTGCCAGCAGGCGTTGAAGGCCGGTGCTGACGTGCCGGACAGCTCCAAGGGCAAGGCCCCGAAGGTGGCGGTCCTCAAGGGCAAGAAGCTTGCCGAGGCGGTCGCCGCGGGCGAGAAGGAGCTCAAGGCCGGAAAGGTCGCGGCGTTGCTCGTCGCGGGCGGCCAGGGTTCGCGTCTTGGCTACGAGGGCCCGAAAGGCTGCTACTCGATCGGTCCGATCACGGGCGCTCCGCTCTTCTATTTCCATGCGCGCAAGATTCTCGCGCGCACGATCCGTTACGGCGCGTCGATTCCATTCTATGTCATGACGTCCGAGGCCAACAACGAAGCCACGGTCAAGTGCTTCGAGGAGAACGACTACTTCGGTCTCAATCCGGATGACGTGTTCTTCTTCACGCAGGGCATGTGGCCCGGCATGACCAAGGACGGCAAGATCATCCTCGATCAGCCCGGTCGTGTCTTCATGTCCCCTGACGGACATGGCGGACTCCTCGCGGCGCTCAAGCGGTCCGGCGCCCTCGCCGACATGAAGAAGCGCGGTATCAAGTCCGTCTTCTTCTTCCAGGTCGACAATCCGCTCGTCGAGATCGCCGACCCTGCGTTCATCGGCTATCATGTCCTGAACAAGTCGGAGTACTCGCTCAAGCTCTGCGCGAAGCGCGATCCTTATGAGAAGGTCGGCATGCCGATGGAGTTCACGGTCAAGGGACGGAAGCAGTACCGCATGGTCGAGTACACCGAGATGACCAAGGAGCAGTGCGAGCGCAAGGGCAAGGACGGCAACCTCTACTTCCTTTACGGTTCGCCGGCGATCCACGTGTTCGACCGTGCGTTCCTCGACCGTGAGGCGTCCCGTCCGATGCCGCTTCACCTCGCCTTCAAGAAGATCCCGTACGTGGACGAGAAGGGCAAGGTCGTGAAGCCCGCGGAGCCGAACGGGTACAAGTTCGAGAAGTTCATCTTCGACATCCTTCCCAATGCGAAGACCGCGTCGTTCCTCGCCTTCGACCAGAAGGAGGAGTTTTCGCCGGTCAAGAACGCCGAGGGCAACGATTCGCCCGCGACGTGCAAGGCGGACATGCAGGCGAAGTGGCGCAAGTGGCTGGCGGCCGTCGGCGTGACGGTGGCGAGTGACCTGCCGATCGAGATTGACCCGGCTTATGCCGTTGACGCGATTGATCTCGCGGCTACCGGCATCGCCCTTGGCGCGGAATAAGATGTATACCGACATCCACGCTCTGCTTGCGGTCCTCTTCATCGTCGGAGGGCTTGTTGCGCTCGCCTGGAGCGCCGATCGATTTGTCGACGGCGCCGCGGGCGTGGCGCGGTGGCTGGGCATTTCGCCGTTCATCATCGGCATGGTGATCATCGGCTTCGGCACCTGTGCGCCAGAGTTCTTCGTCTCGCTCTTCTCGGGTGTGTCGGGGCATGCGAGTCTCTCCCTGGGCAACGCCTACGGCAGTTGCATCTTCAACATCGCCGGCATCCTGGGCGTTTCCGCACTGGTTGCGCCGCTCGTGGTGCGTCCGACATTGTCCTTCGTGGGGGGGTCATTGCTGTCGGTGATATCCGTGGTGTCCTATCTCGTCTTGCGAGACGGGGCGCTTCAGTATGCCGATTCCTGGCTGCTGCTCGGGCTTTTCTTCGTGCTCATGCCGCTCTACTGTTGGTATGACCAACGCAAGAAGTCCGAGGGGGACGAGGATGGGACGGATGCTTCGTCGTCCAAGGCGGTTGCCAATTGGCGCATGGCGTTCGATCTCGTCATCGGTCTGGCGGTGATGGTCGGTGCGAGTCATCTGCTCGTCTGGGGCTCGGTGGACGTCGCGCGCGCGTTAGGCGTCAGCGAACTGGTGATCGGTTTGACGATCGTCGCCATCGGTACGTCGGTGCCCGAGCTGGCGACGGCCGTCGTCGCGGCGCGCAAGGGTGAATCCGAGCTCGTGCTGGGCAACATCGTGGGATCCAACCTCTTCAACATGCTCTGTGTGGTCGGCACGGCGGGCGCGGCCTCGGGCGAAGGCATCGCGGGCTTCTCGAAGCTGGTGGTCAGCCGTGACCTGCCGCTGATGCTGTTGGCGTCCCTTTCGGTGATCGCCTTCGGCGCCAACTGGCGTCGTCCGCGGGAGAACGGTCGTGTGTCGCGCCTGGATGGCGCAATCTGGATTCTGGCTTTCATCGCCTATCTGGCGGTGGCGGTCTATCAGGAGATTTTGAACAATGGCTAATGTCATCGCCGTGGACGGTCCGAGCGGGGCCGGCAAGTCGAGTGTTTCGCGTATCGTCGGAGAGAAGCTCGGTTATCTGCACGTGGACTCGGGTGCGCTTTACCGCATCATGACCTGGCAGTGTCTCGAGGAGAAGGTCGACACGTCCGATCCTGCGGCCATCGCCGCCTTTGCCGCAAACGTCGCGATCGAGTGCCGTCCTGAGGGCGGACGCATCGCGTACTACGTGAAGGGCGAGCAGCCCGGCAATCGCATCCGCACGCCGGAGATCAATGCCCATGCGTCACAGGTCGCGACGGTCAAGGAAGTGCGCGACCGCATCACGGCGCTCCTGCGCGACATGACCCGCTACGGCAATCTCGTCGTCGAGGGCCGTGATATCACGACGGCGGTCTTCCCCGATTCGCCGGCGCGTTTCTACCTGACGGCTTCGGCCGAGGCGCGCGCCCGTCGGCGTCAGAAGGAAGAGGTGGAGAAGGGCATTGCCAATCAGTCCGCGGAGGACGTGAAGAAGTCCCTCCTCGCGCGTGACGCGATCGACTCGACCCGCAAGTACGCGCCGCTGAAGAAGGCGGACGGCGCCCTCGAGATCGATTCGAGCGACTTGACGCTCGAACAGGTTGTCGAAACGGTGATGAACGCACTCCCCACGGAATGGCGTTGAGAAGCCGGTGAAGCTCTCCGTCAAGATCTGCCTGATCGTGCTCGCGATGTACGCGTGTGCGGCGCTTTTCGGTGAGTTCCAGTACCGGGCGGCCCGTTTCCGAGACGTCACGCCGGTCTACAACATCGTTAACACCGAGGCCCGATACCTGCCGCCGTTGAGTCGACTGCCGGGATCGGACGGCGGGCGCACCTGGTTGGGGACGGACAACCTCGGTCGCAGCGTGGCGCGACGACTGGTTCAGGGTACGCGGATCGCCTTCATTGTCGGCATATTTACGAGTGCAGCCGCCATTGCCCTTGGCGTTCTGCTGGGTCTCCTGGGCGGTTATTACGGCGGGAAGACCGATTCGCTCGTTGTCTGGCTCTGTGCGACGGTCGCTTCAATGCCCGGTCTCTTGTTTATCCTCGCAATTTCCCTGGTGGTCGGCAAAGGACTCTTGGGGGTCATTGCCGGCATTGCGCTGACAACCTGGGTCGGCGTGTGCCGAACGATTCGTGCGGAGGTGATGAAACATGCCGACCGTGCTTATGTTCAGGCCGCGAAAACTCTCGGTTATTCGGGGCTTCGCATCATGTTCCGCCATATATTGCCAAACGTGGCGCACATGATCCTCATTCAGTTCTCGATCCGATTCCCCTCGGCCGTCTCGACGGAGGTCTTTATTTCCTTCCTCGGTATTGGCGCTCAGGACGAACCGAGCTGGGGCATCATGATCAACAATGCACGGCTCCGACTGTGGCAAGGCGTCTGGTGGGAAATGACCTTCACGACCCTGGCGATCTTCGTCCTCGTGCTTGTCTTTAACCATCTGGCCGACTATCTGCGCGACCGGTTGGATCCGGCGCTGCGCAGCGAGCGTTGACGCGTAACGCGTCTTTTTGATATACTGTGCACTCATTCCGTCTGGATCGGGCTCAACAACCGACTGCCCGACCGGTAAGGAAAAATCAAAAAGGACAGATAAAATGCCTAAGATGAAGACCAAGAAGTGCGCGACCAAGCGCATGAAAATGTCGGCGAACGGTAAGGTCATGCGTTCCCAGGGCGGTCACGCCCACCTGAACAATGGCAAGAAGCGTTCCCGCAAGAACAACCTGTGCGGTACCACTGCCATCGGCAGCCTCAAGGTTACCAAGACTTACGCTCGCGCCCTCCAGGGTCGCTAATAGAGGAGGAAACATAAAATGCGCGTTACTAATGCTCCTGCTTCCCGCGAACGCCGTCGCCGCCGCCTTGAGCGGGCGAAAGGCTTCTATGGTGCCCGCTCCAAACTCTTCCGCACGGCCACGGAGGCCGTCGATCGCGCGCTCCGTCTCTCGACGGTGCACCGCAAGCTGAAGAAGCGTGATTTCCGTCAGCTCTGGATCGCCCGTGTCAACGCGGCGGCCCGTGCCGAGGGCATCAGCTACTCCAAGTTCATCGCGGGCCTCATCAAGGCCGGCGTGACGCTCAACCGCAAGAGCCTCAGCGAGATCGCGATTCAGGATCCCGCCGGCTTCAAGACGCTCGTCGACATTGCCAAGAAGGCCTAAGTCGCGTCCGTTGAAAACGGTTCGAAAGAAGGCTCCGCGCTTGCGCGGGGCTTTCTTTTTTTATATAATAATCTTAATCATTAAGGAGGTGCGGTTATGTCTGATGTTGAGAACAAGGAGGCTGAGGTTGCGTCCGAAGGCGCGGAGATCCGCGATACGGACATTGTCTTCGACTGCCCGATCTGCGGCAAGAACCTCGTCATCGACTATCGTGGCGCAGGTCTTCAGATCAACTGCTCCCAATGTGGCGAGAGCGTTCTCGTCCCGATTCCCGACGGCATGCAGCTGACCGATCTGGATCTTGATCCGGGCGAAATCCTCAAGCAGCTTTTCGCGACGCGCCGTAACTATCAGAAGGCCGAGATGCAGATTCAGTCGCTCAAGGCGAAGCTGACCCAGATGCAGGAGACGTTCATCGCCCTGCAGGAAGTCGTGGCAGAAGGGTTGGCCGAATAGTGAGCGATAAGGCGATTTTCGTCAACGCGCTGACGTTTTCGCGTGTGCCCCTGATTCTCGGCTGGCTCATCCTGGCCGTGATTCAGGAGCATCTTTCGTCTTCTTCAACGAGTTTTTGGATGGCCTGGGCTGCCGGTCTGATGATGGGCCTTTCGGGATTGACCGATCTTCTGGACGGCAAGCTCGCGCGCAAGTGGGGCGTCGTCTCGACGCTTGGCAAGATGGCGGATCCGCTGATGGACAAGGTCTTCTACGTCATCACGTTCCCGGCGTTGACGTGGATGATCGTGCATCAGGGCGAATCGGATGTGCACGCGCTGGTGATGCTGGCGTTCACGATCCTCTACATCCTGCGCGACCTGTGGGTTACCTTCATGCGGTCGATCGGTACGATGTACGGCGCCAACGTGGCGGCGATGTGGCTCGGCAAGGTCCGTACGGCGCTCTCGTTTCCCGCGGCGGGATGGATTTACGCATATCTGACGTTGCATGTGTTCCTGCCGGAGGAAAGCTCGTGGCGTGAATTCTGGCTTTGGGGCTGTTATGCGGTCGAGGCGTTCATGATTGTGCTCAACGTTGTGAGTGGCTACACCTACACGCGCGAGTATCTTCCATATTTGAAGAAGGCACTTGAACGCAACTGAAAATTTTGAGATAATACGAACACCAAAGGGACACTACTAAGGATTATAAAATGAAAAAGCTCTCAAAAGGTTTTACGCTCGTCGAACTCCTCGTCGTTATCGGCATTCTCGGTATTCTGATGGGCGTGCTTTTCCCGACCATTTCGTCTGCTATGCAGAACGCGAAGACTTCGGCCTGCTCCACGCAGGGTCGTAAGCTCTTCACCGAAATCACCCAGGCCGACATCTCCCGCGAGCAGAAGGGCATGGCGTCGATCTGGCCCCGTACGAGCGACACTCAGTCTGACGATACCGAGGATATCGCCGGCAAGACCTACAGCACGTCTGCGGATTACTTCAAGGAACTCTTCAACCTCGACAACTACGGCAAGGAAGAGTGGGATCCGTATGTGAAGTGCGACCTCGACGTGATCTCTGGCTACGGCGTCGTTCCGTTCAACGGCTCCTCCTTCACGGGTGACAACGTTCTTTGGTGCGTCGCGCAAGGCGTTGAGACCGACCTCCCCGAGGTCATTCCGGTTCTCGTTTCCCGTAACTGCTGCACGGAAGACCTCTTCACGACCGGCAGCTTCAGCGGCAACGAGCAGCAGAAGGTCAGGATCGGTAAGGACAACGGCGGCGAGTCGAACATTCCGTTCGGCAGCAAGATCTACGTCATCGTTCGTAAGGGCGGTGCGCCTGACGTGATCGAGATGAAGTACTCCAAGCAGTACCTCCTCTACAAGCACCAGGGCTTCACGATCTCCTCCAGCTCGCAGTTCAAGTACCTCAAGACTGGCTGCAAGTAAGGTGACCGTCAAGGTTGCTATCGACCTATCGCTTGACCGGCTTTTCACCTACGAAGTGCCGGAAGAGCTCCGAAAGAAGCTGGCCGTTGGCCAGCTTCTTTCCGTTCCGTTTGGGCATCGAGAGGCCCGTGGCTTTGCGATGGAGCTTTGTGATTCAGAACCGCCTCGGGCCTCGACGGGATCAGACTTCGCCCTTATGGGGACAGACCCCGCACCTGTCTATCGGCTCAAGCCGATCACGGGCATTGTTGACGAGACGCCGTTTTTCACCCCGGCGCTGTTGACGCTCGTCAAACAGATAGCCAACTATACTGCTTCGCCGATTGAAAGCGTCCTGCACGCGGCCGTTCCTGCGGCAGTCCTGAAGCCCAACGCGCGGCCGAAGGAACTGCTCTTTGTGGAGCCGGCGTTGGGGTCTGTCCCCGTGGAACTTACCAAGCATCAGCAGTGGGTCTACGACCAGGTGGTGCGTCTAGGTGGTGGCTGGATGCAGTCGCTTTGCCAGGAGTTGAAGACGACGCCGTCGCTGTTGCGGACGCTCGGACAGAAGGGCGTCCTCTCCGTTGCGACCCGCACCAAGCGGCGAGACCCGCTCTCGGGCCGCAAGGTCCGTCCTTCGCAGCCGTTGCCGCTCAATCCCGAGCAACAGGCGGCCCTTGCGGCCATCGAACACTCGAACGACGCGAACGATCAGACAATCCTCCTTTATGGCGTCACTGGCTCGGGCAAGACCGAGGTCTATCTCCAGGCGATTGCCGCGGAGCTGGCGGCGGGACGCGGGGCAATCGTCATGGTTCCTGAGATTGCGCTGACGCCTCAGACGGTTCAGCGGTTTGCGTCTCGTTTCGGAGATCGTGTGGCGGTCTTGCATTCGGCGCTGTCGGATGGCGAACGGTATGACGAATGGCATCGGATCCGTAGCGGCAAAGCCGTCGTGGTGGTAGGCCCCCGCAGTGCGGTCTTCGCCCCGGTCCGCAATCTCGGGCTCATCGTCGTCGATGAAGAGCATGAGACGAGCTACAAGCAGGAGGAGACGCCTCGCTACCACGCGCGGGACGTCGCGGTAATGCGCGGCAGGATCGAGGGTGCTCGCGTCGTCTTGGGTTCGGCAACGCCGTCGCTCGAGACCTGGCTCAATGTCCAGAAAGGGAAGTATCGTTGTGCGGAGATGAAGAATCGCGCAGGCGCTGGGACGCTGCCGGCTGTCGCAATCGTCGACATGGCGGAAGGGGGGCGCGAAAGCGGAGGCGCCATTTTCTCGCAGCGTCTGTTGGATGCGATTCACCTCCGCCTTGACCGCGGCGAACAGACGATCTTGTTCCTGAATCGTCGCGGGTATTCGCGGAGCGTTGTGTGCCCGTGCGGATATGTCGTCACCTGTCCTGACTGCAGCGTGCCCTACACGTATCATCAGGCGGACAACTGTCTGCGCTGTCATATCTGCGGCGGTTGGATTCCCGTGCCGCACGAATGTCCGGAGTGTCACTCGACGGCCCTGACATACAAGGGGATTGGCACGCAACGGGCCGAGGCCGCGCTCAAGAAATGCTTCCCGCATGCGAACATCCTTCGCATGGATGCCGATTCGTCGAGTCGGAAGAATTCCCATGACGATATCCTTGGCGCGTTTCGCCGCGGTGAGG
>CALZAJ010000008.1 GCA_945613785.1 uncultured Verrucomicrobiota bacterium
CACGGCGAGCTTCCACCGCCGCGGCGTCAAGCATCCGCGCCGTCAGGTGAATCTGATCGGCACGAAGCTGGTGCCTCACTGGACGACGAACTTCTCCACGCCGCTTGAGTTCTACGGACAGGTCGGCCGCAATGGCGAGAATGACAGCCTCAGCGCGTGGGCGACGTACTCCGCGTTGGCTTGAAAGGACATGTCGAAGGACGTGTCGAAGGGCGAGTGGCGTCCGTACTGGGAGACGGGTCTGCTCATCTTCAGCGGTGACAAGGATGCGATGAACGAGGACGGCGGCCATCACGGATGGGATCCGATGTGGTATCGTGGCATTGACGATTCCGAGATGATGCTCTACGGAGCGACGTATGGCGTCGGCTGGTGGTCGAACATGTACAATCTCAAGACATGCTTCGGCATCGACTTCGCGCCGGGCCACAAGATCGCGTTCCAGACCGGTCCGATGTTCGCGCAGCAGAAGGATCACTGCGGTGGCGGCGACGGCATGTTCAAGGGCTATCTCAACCAGGTCCGTTACGACTTCCCGTTGTGGTCGGGGTCGAAGGGCAGCAGTCTCGAGCGCTTCAAGATCTTCGGTCATGTGCTCTTCGAACACTTCCTGCCGGGCGACTACTACGATACCGATCGTCCCGCGTACTTTGTCCGTTGGCAGGTCGACTTCAAGTTCTGAGGCCAGACGGGAAGTTTTTGGCAAGAAAAGTGGCGCGGATCACCGCGTCACTTTTTTTTACAAATCTTCATTTACCCTATTGCATTCAGCCTCCGGATATAGTATACTATCCCTCGTTTGATCACCTGCTCGGGTGGTGAAATTGGCAGACACGCATGCTTGAGGTGCATGTGGAGAGATCCTTGCGGGTTCGAGTCCCGCCCCGAGCACCAAACAAACGCACCCGTGGTGAAATTGGCATACACGCCAGATTCAGGTTCTGGTGCCGCAAGGTGTGTGGGTTCAAATCCCACCGGGTGCACCAACAGCTTGGCCCCTTCGTCTATCGGCTAGGACATCTGGTTCTCATCCAGGTAAGAGGAGTTCGACTCTCCTAGGGGCTGCCAATCTGAAACGGTGCGAGTTCGAGGAGTTGCGGCAGGGTGAAGAAGTTTCTTAGGTATTTGTGGAAGACGATGAAGTGGATCTTCATCGTTTTTTTGCTTTTCCTGGGGTCATTGTTTTTCCGTGAGCAACGAATTCCGAAGTTCTTGGTCGATCGGATTACCGATCGTTATTCCTCGGAGGCGTGTTTGATTCGTTGTGACAGCGTCTCGTATGGTATTGGTCGCGGCTTGACGCTGACGGGGCTTCGGGTCTATGATCGTGGGCAGACGAATTCGATACTGCCGGCTGTCTCGGCCCGTAAGATGTCCGTACGTTTCCTATCGCGTGCGGTGCATGTGGTGGGATTGCGGTATCCGCGTCTGCCGAGCTCCTATTATGTTGAGGGAGAGTGTCGGGAGCGCAACACGCCTATCACGGCGCGCTTCCCGGATTTGGGTCGGTTCGAGCTCAAGTTGGATGATGCGGAGATCCTGGGGATTGCGCCGAGGAGCGTCCGTGCGACGGTGGAGGTTTCGCCGACGCTATTGACGGTGAGCGACATTCACCTGGTGTGGCCGGACCTGCGGCGGCTGATGTCGGTGGACGGTAATCTCAAGGTTGATTTGCTCGGTCAGCGTCTGCGCAGTGAGATTCGGGGCCTGGCGACGCAGCCGCAGATTCGTCCGCTGCTGGTCTGTCTGGACGTGCCGAGCTCGTATCGCTATTTCGATGCTTTTACGGATGTGACGGATCCGATTCCTGCGCACGGCATCTTCGAATCGGATCTGCGTAACGGCGATTTCTGGATGAAGCTGGGTCTTAAGCTTGGTGCCTGCAAGTACAACGGGGTGCCGTTTGAACGGGCGGACGGGTTGCTGGAACTTTACGTCTACACGCGGGGCACGAACTGCAATGCGCGCTTTGGCGTGACGTTGGCCGACGCGGTGGACCGCGACGGCCGGCATCTTGCGGGCAAGCTGGGCGTCAATCTCTCCAATGAGGTCTCCCGGTTGTCGTATGATGTCAAGAGCAGTCTCCGGTTGAAGGACGCCTTGGACGTCGCGGACTTCTTCAATGACGGGACGCTGGACTTCATCGTCTGTGACTCGGCTCCGACGATTGAGGTGAAGGGCACGAGCGGCACGAGTGTTGCGGACAAGGGGCACAACGACATATCCTTTAAGGCCAGTCTCGGTTGCGGGTCCGTCTACGGTTTCCAGGTGCGGGACCTGAAGGCGGACTTTGCACTGAAGGGCGACACGTTGGATTTCTCGGAGGTCACGGCGCGGGGTAAGGACGGAGGCATGCTCCGTCTGACGGACCATCTGGAGATTCCCGACTTCGACGGCGACCGTCTGGCGTTCCATCCGAAGATCTCGTACACAGGAGGGTCCCTCGACGAGCTGGCGGATATCTTGAAGTTCGACCTTGGCGAACGGGACGGGCGAGTGGATGCCGCATGGGAGATGTCCGGTGTCGCATCCACCAATATCCTTGAGACGTTGAACGGCCGGGGCAAGATCCGCGTTTCGGAAGGACATCTGGCGCAGATGAAGCTGTTTGCGGGCCTGACGACGATCGTGGCCGAGAAGGTTCCGGGGGTCGATGCGATCGTGACGCAGTCGGACGCATCCTGTGACTTCATCGTCTCTAACGGCGTCTTCCGTTCGGACAACATCTACATCGAGGGCGGCCTCGTTTCTCTCAAGGCCTGGGGCGCCTATGACATTCCGAAGGACAGACTAGACTTCACCTCCCGCATCCAGTTCCTGCGCAACGAGTCCCTCATGGGCAAGCTGCTTCATCCGATTACCTGGCCGTTCACGAAACTGCTCCTTGAATTCAAGACCAAGGGTCCGCTGGACGACGCGGACTGGGAATACATCAGCATCATCGACAGGATCCTCTAATGAACCTCACGAGTCCCACCCAGGTCAAGGCCTGGTGCATTGAAAACGAGTTTCATCCGAACAAGACGCTCGGACAGAACTTTCTCATTGACCGCAACGCGCTCGTGTCCATCGTGGACGCAGGGCTGGAGGGCGTCGCGCCAGGCGCGCGCGTTCTGGAGATCGGTCCCGGCATGGGCGTTCTCACCGAGGAAATGCTCAACCGCGGCTATGAAGTCGTGGCGGTCGAGAAGGATCCCGTGCTGGCCGCACGTCTAGCCGAATCGCTCGGCAATCCGCCGAAGCTCACGGTGATTGCGGGCGATGCCTTGGACGTCCTCGTCCATCCCGACCGATTCCCCGAGCTCAACCCGCCCCCTCAGACACCCTCCGGCCCGAGCGCCTCCTTCTCCTGCATGGTCTCCAACCTGCCGTATCAGGCGGGCACGCGCATTCTGCTGGAACTCGTGCAGCAGCGCGGACTTCAGGCGATGACGGTGCTCGTGCAGACCGAGGTGGCGGACCGTCTGGCGGCGAAAGAGGGCTCCAAGACGCGCGGTCTTGCCGGTGTGTGGGCGCAGCTCGATTATGACGTCAAGGTCGTCCGTAAAGTGGCCGCGAGTTGCTTCTGGCCGCGGCCGGCGATCGGCTCTTCGGTGGTGACCCTCGTCCGTCACGATCGGAACACCGGACTGACCGAAGAAGAGCGCGATCTGTTCCATCGTCTGACCAAGCAGGCGTTCGAGCATCGCCGTAAACAACTTGGCAGCATTTTCAAAGATTTGATACAATCTACGGCAAGAGCTGAAGAGCTCTCAAACGATGACTGGATTAACCTAGTGAAAGGACTGTTGAATGAAGACGCCTGAAGAGTTTCTCAAGGACAATGGTTTCATCCCCGCGGCGGAGATCGATCGCCAGGCGATGATTGGCACCTTCATCTCCGAGATGGAGAAGGGCCTCAAGGGCGAGAAGTCCTCCCTCATGATGATCCCGACCTACGTGGGCGTCAACGGCAAGATTCCTCAGGGCGCGAAGGCGGCGGTCCTCGATGCGGGCGGCACGAACTTCCGCGGCGGCATTGTCACGATTCCTCCGGCGATTTCCGACAAGCAGAACCAGCCGATGCCCGGCACCAAGGGTGAGGTTGACGAAGAGACGTTCTACAAGGCGTTTGCCGACGAGGTCAAGCGTGTGCTTCCGCTTGCGACGACGAAGAAGATCGGCTGGTGCTTCTCCTATCCGGCCGAGGCGACCCCGTCCCTCGACGCCAAGCTCGTCCACTGGACGAAGAACATCCAGGCGCCTGCCATTGTCGGCCAGTACGTCGGTGCGGAGCTCTTGAAGCGTCTCGGCGGCGGCGAGATTGCCATCGTGAACGACACGGTTGCGACGCTTCTCGCGGCGAAGGCCACCGAAGGGGACAAGACCTACTCCTCTTACATCGGCTTCATTCTCGGAACGGGCACGAACTCCGCCTATGTCGAGAAGAACAAGAACATCCTCAAGCTCGAGGGCGCGGATGCCGACGGTTCGATGATCATCAACGCTGAGTCGGGCGGTTTCGACAAGATCGAGACGAGCGCGTTCGACAAGGCGGCCGATGCGAAGACCGGCAACCCTGGCGTGCACATCTTCGAGAAGCTCATCGCGGGCGCCTATCTCGGTCCGATCGGTCTCGAGATCTACAAGGCCGCGGCGAAAGCGGGCATGTTCTCTGCCAAGGCGGCGGCTGCGATTGGCGGTCTCGGTGCGCTGGAAACGATGGACTTCGACAATTTCTGCGCGGAGTTCAAGAAGGAAGGTCGCGACAACGTCCTTGACTCCATCTTCGCGGACGCGGATGACGCCAAGCTGGCCCGTCGTCTCGGCATCCCGGTGTTCGAGCGTGCGGCGGTCCTTACGGCGATACACCTGGCGGCGTTCGTGATCAAGTCCGGCGAGGGCAACGATCCGGCCGCTCCGGTCGCGATCAACGCCGATGGTTCGACCTATTACAAGACCCGCGCGATTCCGTTCGACGCGACGGTCCGTAAGGAGCTCGACGACATGCTCGTCAATCGGCGTAACATCCACTACGCGATCACGCCGCAGGTCGATGACGCCCCGATGGTGGGTGCCGGCATTGCCGCGATGCTCTGATGCTGGGGGCGGATGACGGATGCCGAGTGCAGGTGGTTTTGAAAGATTGCAACAGATGAAGAGTCTCACGAAGTCGTTCGTCGTTCGCCTTCCCCTCCTCGTCCTTCCACTGTCGCTGTCGGCAGTGGAGGTCGACGGAGTCGTCGCGACGGTCGGTGCGGAGTCCATCCTGAAGAGCGACGTCATTGGCGAGATGCGTCGCGCCGGGGCGGATGACAGTCAGTTCGTCGAGGTTCGCAACCGCCTGATCGAGCGCAAGCTCATCCTCAAGGCGGCGCGCGAGCAGAAGATGACGATGCAGGACTGGGTGGTCGAAAACCGCATCCGCGAGATCATCGATTCCGCCTTTGGCGGTGACATGAACAAGCTGAAGGCGGTGCTGGCGGCCCAGAAGGTCCAGATGTCCGAATGGCGCGAGCGCATCAAGGACGACATGGTCGTCGGTGCGATGCGTTGGAACATCGTGGAAAAGAACGTGACCGCGTCACCTGCCGAGATGAAGGCGGAGTACAAGAAGAATCCCGCCCGCTATCTGTCCGAGCCGAAGACGACGGTCGGCGTGATCCTGCTGAAGCCCGAGGACTCTGGCAAACGTGCGGAAGTCACCGAGGCCCTGCAGAAGGACGCGTTCGAAGAGGTCGCCAAGCGGTTTTCGGCCGATACGCATGCGTCCGAGGGCGGTCTGTGGAAGGATATCAATCCTGCGACGACGTTCCGTCCGGAGGTGGCCAATGCGATTGCCGCGATCAAGACGGGCGAGACCTCCGATTGGGTCAACATCGAGGGGTGGAGCTTCCTTTTGAAGAAGATCGAGGAACGTGCCGCCCGTCAGAGTACCTTCGCCGAGGCCTACGCGGAAATCGAGGCCAACGTGAAGCGGGAGAACGCCGCGAAGATGTATGCGGACTGGATCAACCGTCTGAAGGCGGAGAACTATATCAAAGTCTATTGATTTGCCCCCTTGTCATCTTCCCGCAAATAGAGTATAATACACGCTCAATTTCGAAAAGGAACGAAGAATTATGAAGAAAGACATCCATCCGGCTTACGGCGACGCCACGATCACCTGCGCGTGCGGCAACGTCATCAAGACCCGCTCCACGAAGAAGGAGATGACGGTCAACACCTGCAGCGCGTGCCACCCCTACTTCACCGGCCAGAAGACGATGGTCGATACCGAGGGACGCGTTGACTCGTTCAAGAAGCGCTACGCGAAGTTCGCGAAGTAATCTTGATCGACACAATCCAGATTAAGAACGTCTTGGGTCGTTTGGCGTCCGTGGAAGCGGACCTGAGCGACCCGAATGTTTTATCGGATGCGAAGCGCTATCGTGCGACTTTGCGTGATCATGCTTTCCTGAAGAAGCTGGAAAGTGCGTATTCCGCCTACGTGAAGGTGGAGGGCGACATCCGTGGCAACGAGGAATTGCTGTCCGATCCCGATTTCAAGGACGATGCGGCGGCGGAACTTGAGACGTTGCGGGCGGATTTCGCGTCCGCCGAGCGGCACGTGTTGGCGGCCTTGTTGCCGCCGGATCCGCTCGAAGGGCGAAACGCCGTCTTGGAGATCCGTGCGGGTACGGGCGGCGAGGAGGCGGCGCTGTTCGCGGGAGATCTCTTCCGCATGTATTCGCGTTATTGCGAGGCGCGCGGCTGGAAGGTCGTGGTGATGAACGAGAACGCGACCTCGCTTGACGGTTACAAGGAAATCGTTTTCACGGTGCAGGGCGAGGGTGCCTACGGTCGGTTCCGCTTCGAGTCAGGCGGCCATCGCGTCCAACGGGTGCCTGAGACGGAGGCTCAGGGTCGTATCCATACGTCCGCGGCGACCGTGGTCGTGTTTCCCGAGGCCGATGAAGAGGATGAGCTCGAGATTCCCGAGAAGGACATCCGCATCGATCTTTTCTGTGCCGGCGGCGCGGGCGGGCAGCACGTGAACAAGACGGAGTCGGCGGTTCGCATGACCCATTTGCCGACTGGCCTTGTGGCGGTCTGTCAGGACGAGCGTTCTCAGCAGCGTAACCGCGAGAAGTGCTTCGCGACGCTGAAGGCTCGCATTTTGGATTTCAAGCGTCAGCAGGAAGAGGCGAAGCTGGGGGCTGACCGGATGTCCCTGCGCGGTTCGGGGGACCGGTCCGAGCGCATCCGAACCTACAACTTCCCACAGAACCGAATAACGGACCATCGTATTGACCTGACGCTCTATTCGCTGGACCGTATCATCGACGGTCTCATGGATCCGTTGCTTGAGGCACTTTCCTCCCACGATCTCGACGATCGCATCGCCCGCGCGTTGAAGTAATTTGTGGTATACTTACGCCAATGGACAAGTTGATCATCATTGCCGGCTGGGGATCTTATCCGCGGCTGCTCATCGAAGGCGCGAAAAGAGCGGGCGTTCGTCAGATGGACGTTGTCGCCATCAAGGGATCGACTGACCGGGCGACCTGGAAGGCCGCTGACAACGTCCATTGGATCACCTTGGGTGGCATCGCCGATGGCATCCGTTGGTGCGGCGCGAATGGTTACCAGGGTGCGTTTCTTGCGGGGCAGGTCAATCCGCTTTCGCTTTTCCGCGGACGCTTCGACCCGGAGGTCAAGAGCTGGCTTGCAGAGTTGCCCGTCAAGAACGCCCATACGATTTTCGGTAAGCTGACGGAGAAGTTCGCCGATGTCGGCGTGCCGATTCTCCCGGCCAGCTATTTCATGGACGACCAGATGCCGGGCGTCGGGGTCCTGACCAATCGCGGTCTGACCGAATCCGAGCGCAGTGACGTCGAACACGCGATGCAGATCGCGGAGGACATGGGCGAGCATGACGTCGGACAGACGGTGATGGTGAAGTCCGGCATGGTTCTCGCCGTCGAGGCCTTTGAGGGTACGAACGCGGCAATCAAGCGTGGCGGCAAGCTCGGACGCGGAGGCGGTGTCGTCTTCAAGGCCGCTCGCAAGGGCCATGACATGCGTTTTGACATCCCGGTGGTCGGATTGAAGACCCTCAAGGTCATCAAGAAGGCGGGCGCAACGGCTCTGGCTTTTCAGGCGGGACGTCTCGTGTTGCTCGACCGCGAGAGCGTGATTGCCTACGCAAACGCCCATAACATCGCCATTGTCGGCGTTGATTCCGGTCTGCCGCCGGCTCCTTTGAGGCCCTGATGAAGATCCTCTTGCTAGCCGGCGAGGAATCGGGCGTCCTTTATGCCAATCGTCTGAAGGCGTTGATGCCGACGGACGAGGTACGGGGCTATGAAGACTACGGCTTCAAGGTGGCTGACCTTGCGGTCATGGGATTTGTGGCGGTTCTGAAGAAAATCTTCTATTTTCTTCGTGTTAAACGGACGATGCAACGGGCGATTGATGAGTGGCGTCCCGATGCGGTGCTGACCATCGACTATCCTGGGATGAACCTGAAGCTCGCGGCCTATGCAAAGTCCAAGGGCATTCGCACGGTTCACGTGGTGTGTCCCCAGGTCTGGGCCTGGAAAAAAGGGCGGATTCCGAAGATTGAGGCGTCCCTCGACAAGTTGTGCTGCTTCTTCCCGTTTGAGCCGAAATACTTCAAGCCTGGATTTGCCGAGTTTATCGGACATCCTCTGGCTGAGGGTTTCGCGGCGCGCGATCCGAAATCCTACGAAAAGGGACTGGTCGCCTTGCTGCCCGGTAGTCGACTCGGTGAGATTGAGCGTAACTTGCCGGCGATGCTCGAGGCCCTGGCGAAACTCCCGGGAGCGCGTGCGATTATTCCGGCCGCCAATGAGCGGGCGGAGCGGGCCATTCGCCAGATTCTATCTCACCCAAACACCCCCCATTCCACCCCCCTCCCTCTCTCGGTGCAACTGGGCGGGGCACGCGAGTTGTTGTTGCGCGCCGAGTGTGCGGTGGTTGCCAGTGGTACGGCGACGCTTGAGGCGGGGCTTGCGCGGTGTCCGACCGTGTTAGTTTATAAAGTTGATGCGTTTTTAGCCTGGTTTGCGCGGAAAATGATCAAGGAAATTCGCCATATTGGATTGGTGAATATCATTTGGGAGAAGGCGGGCGAACCGGGGTCTGAGCCGATGCCGGAGCTGTTGCAGGAGGCCTTTACGGCGGATGCCGTGGCGAATCTCCTGACGCGTTGGCGGGAGGATCCAGTCGCGCGTGCAGAAGCCATTCGCCGACTGGATGAAACGGTCCGTCTGCTGGATGGAAAGGGGAATTCCCTGGACCGTGTCGTGGCCTTGCTTAAGGCTTGATTTGATGTTGCAAATCGCTCACTTTCTGCGATTTTCTTCGCACGCGCAGGCGTGGTTATGATATAATATCCCAAGTATGAATCTGTTGAAACTTCTCATAGGAACCAAGAACGATCGCGAGCTCAAGAAACTGTGGCCGATCGTCAAGGAAATCAATCGCATCGAGGCCGACTACCAGGCCAAGAACTTCACCGACGAGGACTTCCCCCGCATGACCGCCGAGTTCAAGGCGCGCGTTGCCGGTGGCGAGACACTTGATCACATTCTTCCCGAAGCGTTCGCTCTCGTGAAGAACGCGTGCCGTCATCTCGTGGGCACGTCCGAAGAGGTCTGCGGTCACACGCTCGAGTGGAATATGGTCCCGTTCGACGTCCAGCTCATCGGCGGCATCGTCCTGCATCAGGGCAAGATCTCCGAAATGCAGACGGGCGAAGGCAAGACGTTGGTGGCGACGCTGCCGCTTTATCTGAACGCGCTGGCGGGCAAGAACGTCCAGCTCGTCACGGTGAACGATTACCTCGCCAAGCGTGACGCGACGTGGATGGGGCACCTGTACAAGTATCTGGGCCTGACGGTCGGCTGCATCCAGAACTCGATGAGCTCCGAGGAGCGTCGTGTGCAGTACCTGTGCGACATCACCTACGGCACCAACTCCGAGTTCGGCTTCGACTACCTCCGTGACAACGGCATGGCGCAGCAGCCCGAGCAGGTTGTGCAGAACGGCCATCACTTCGCGATTGTCGACGAAGTGGACTCGATCCTGATCGATGAGGCCCGTACGCCGCTGATCATCTCGGGTCCGGCGACGATGTCGACGAGTCATATCTACCAGCAGATCCGTCCGATGGTCGATGCGATCGTCCGTGTGCAGACGGCGCAGTGCAACGATTTCGTGCAGCAGGCGAAGAAGGCCTGGGAGGCGGGCGACATTAATCTGGTCCGTGACCGCATCTATCAGGTCTACCACTCGATGCCGAAGCACAAGCAGCTCCTGCACCTGTTGGAGAACCCCGAGATCCGCAAGGTCCAGGAAGACGGCGAGCTCAAGATGCTGTCCGAGATGTTCAAGGAGCACTCCCGTGCGCTCCGCGACGACTTGTTCTTCACGATCGACGAACGCACCCGCGAGGTCGCGCTCACCGACAAGGGCTGTGCGAAGATCTGCCCTGAGGATCCGAAGCTGTTCGTCCTGCCGGACCTGGCGTCCGAACTGAGCGCAATCGATGGCGACGCCTCGCTGTCGCGCGAGGAGCGGCTGGACCGTCGCCGCATGGCGCAGGCGGCCTTTGTCGAGCGTAGCGACCGCGTGCATGTGGTCGATCAGCTCCTGCGTGCCTACTGCCTCTACGAGAAGGACGTCGACTATGTCGTTCAGGACAATCACGTCTACATCGTCGACGAGTTCACGGGCCGTGTCCTGCCGGGCCGTCGCTGGTCCGACGGCCTTCACCAGGCCGTCGAGGCGAAGGAAGGCGTCGAGATCGAGAAGGAATCGCAGACGCTCGCGACGATCACGATCCAGAACTACTTCCGCCTCTACAAGAAGCTCGCCGGCATGACCGGTACGGCCGAGACGGAGGCGCGCGAGTTCAAGGACATCTACAAGCTCGACGTCGTCTCGATTCCGACGAACCGTCCCGTGAACCGTACGGACGGCAACGATCAGATCTACCGCACGCAGCGTGAGAAGTTCAAGGCCATCGTGGCGGACGTCGCCGAGCGTCATGCGAAGGGCCAGCCGGTCTTGCTGGGTACGGTGACGGTCGACACCTCCGAGGTCCTGTCCCGCTTCCTCACGATGGCGCACATTCCGCACGAGGTGCTGAACGCGAAGAATCACGCGCGTGAGGCCGAGATCGTCGCGCTCGCCGGCATGAAGGGCGCGGTGACGATCGCGACGAACATGGCCGGTCGTGGTACGGACATCAAGCTGGGCGAGGGCGTCAAGGAGCTGGGTGGTCTGCACGTCCTCGGTTCCGAGCGTCACGAGTCCCGTCGTATTGACCGCCAGCTGCGCGGTCGTTGCTCGCGCCAGGGCGATCCCGGCAGCTCGCAGTTCTTCATTTCGCTCGAAGACCAGCTGATGCGTCTCTTCGGTTCCCAGCGCATCGCGGGCATTATGCAGCGTCTGGGCATGAAGGAAGGCGAAGTGATGGAGCACAAGTGGCTCAACCGCTCCGTCGAGACGGCCCAGCGCCGCGTCGAGCAGCAGCACTACGCGATCCGCAAGCGCACGCTCGAGTACGATGACGTGATGAACAAGCAGCGCTCGATCGTGTACGAGTTGCGCGGCCGCATTCTCACGGGAGATCAGGAGACGGTGCACGGCATCATCCTTGACGTCATGAACGATCTCGTCCGCACGCAGTGCGACCGTTATCTCTTCAGCGAGAAGGACGGCAGTCTCGACGACTTCATGGCGTGGGTCGGCGTGTCTTTCCCGATTGTGTTGTCGGCCGACGATCTCAAGCCTCTGATGGGCAAGCCGCTCGAGGCGGGCGATCTCGTCTTTGCCCGTGTGCAGGAGGCCTACGATTCCAAATGCGCGTGCGAGGATCA
The DNA here is from genome assembly GCA_945613785.1 of uncultured Verrucomicrobiota bacterium. Lineage (GTDB taxonomy): Bacteria > Verrucomicrobiota > Kiritimatiellia > RFP12 > UBA1067 > UBA1067. The sequence continues at coordinate 11,871 of CALZAJ010000008.1, forward strand.
GGACGTGCTTCCGTACATGGAGCGTGGCGTCTTCCTCAACGTGATCGATCGTGAGTGGCAGGATTACCTCCGTGCGATGGACGATCTTCGTCACGGCGTGAACCTTCGGGCCTACGGGCAGCGTGATCCGCTGATCGAGTACAAGAAGGAAGCGTTCGAGATGTTCGAGCAGCTGATGATGTCCATCAAGACGAAGGTCGTCTCGGCGCAGTTCCGCAGCGCGACCGCCGGTAATGTCCGCCGCATGATGGCGATGATGCAGGCCGCTCAGCAGCGTGCGGCGAAAACGAACGAAGAGGAGATTGCGGTTGACGGCGACCAGCGTCAGGCCCCTGCGCCGGCACCGGTCAAGCCCGCACCCGCTCCCGCTCCTGCCGCCCCGGCCGAACCTCTGAAGCCGGAGGACAACAAGCGCGCGGTGGCGGACGTCTTTGCCTCGATGATGTCTCGTCCGGTGCGCGTGGTGCCCCGGCCGTCTCCTGCTGCGGTGCCGAAGGGCGCGCAGGAACCTCGTCACGATGTCGTGGGCCGCAATGATCCCTGTCCTTGCGGGTCTGGTAAGAAGTTCAAAAAGTGCTGCGGGAGGAACCTGGTATGACGACTGCGATCATTGTTGCTGCTGGTAAGTCCGAGAGGATGGGTGCGGGAACCGACAAGGCGTTCCTGTCGCTCGTCAACAAGCCCGTCGTCGCCTGGTCGCTGCTGGCCTTCGAGCGCTGTCCCGACATCGACCGAATCGTCCTCGTCGTCCGCAAGGACCAGCAGGTCGCGGCGAAGGCTGTCTGCCAGATGTTCGGCATTTCGAAACTGCAGTCGATCGTCGCCGGTGGCGCGAAGCGTCAGGAGTCCGTCCAGGCTGGCTTCAAGGCGTGTGACATCGACACGCGTTTCGTGGTTATCCATGACGGCGCGCGTCCGTGTGTGACTTCCGACCTCATCTCCGAGGTCGTCAAGTCCGTCAAGCGCACGCCGGCCGTCACGGTTGGCCGTCGGATCACCGACACGGTCAAGCGCGTCGAGAAGGGGACCATGGTCACCGCGACGGAAGACCGTGACAAGCTCTGGGCCGTGCAGACGCCGCAGGCCTTCCAGATGAAGACGCTGCGTGCCGCGTTCAAGGCCCTGGGTGAGCGCGAGGTAACCGACGAATGTCAGGCGGTCGAGCTCTCCGGTGAATCCGTGAAGATTCTTGAATCGCGTCAGCCCAACTTCAAGATTACGACTGTTGAGGACCTCCAGATTGCCGGAGCGATTCTGAAGTAATATGTCAAAGATTGCAATTTTAGGTGATATCCATTCGAATATCGACGCGCTCAACGTCGTGCTTGACGATTGCCGTGCGCAGGGTGTCGAGGAGTTCCTCTGTACGGGTGACGTGGTCGGCTACAATGCGTGTCCGCGAGAATGCCTGGAAATCGTTCGGTCGCTCGGCTGCCCGGTGGTGATGGGCAATCATGACTACTATGTTTGCTCCGAGGACCTGAATCTCGACGACTTCAATCCGCATGCCGCGATGGTCGTGCAGTGGACGCGTGATCAGCTTTCGGCTGAGGATCTGCAATGGCTTCGTGACCTGCCGTTCACCAAGACGGTGAAGGGCATGACGCTCGTTCATTCGACGATGGACCGTCCGGAGACGTTCGGCTACGTCTTCGACAACCTGCAGGCGCAGGCGAACTTCACGAACCAGAAGACGCCGGTCTGCTTTCATGGCCATACTCACTGTCCGATGATCTACGAGCACTCCATCAATGGCGTGTACCGTATCGATCCGCAGGACTTCAAGCTGCAGATGGGCCGCAAGTACTTCATCAACGTCGGGTCGGTCGGCCAGCCGCGCGACGGAGATCCGCGTGCGACCTATGTCATCTACGACAACATGGCCAAGACCGTGACCTTCCGCCGCCTCGAGTACGACATCGCCGCGGCGCAGGCCCGCATCCGTGCGGCCGGTCTTCCCGAACGCCTGGCGGAACGTCTGGCCGAGGGACACTGAGGATTGTCGATTTGTTAGGGTTTTGAGACTGTTTGATTAGAGGTGGGAAAAATGGGCGAAGAGACTTCGAGCAACTATAACGCCGAGAACATCCAGGTCCTTGAGGGCATGGAGGCGGTGCGCAAGCGCCCCGCGATGTACATCGGCGACACGGGAGAGCGCGGCTATCACCACCTCGTGTACGAAGTGGTCGACAACTCGATTGACGAGGCGCTCGCCGGCTATTGCTCGATGATCGACGTCATCATCAATCCCGACGGCTCGCTCACCGTCCAGGACGACGGCCGCGGCATCCCGGTCGACATGCATCCGACGCAGAAGCGTCCGGCGCTCGAGGTGGTGCTGACGATCCTCCACGCGGGCGGCAAGTTCGACGGCTCCAACTACAAGGTCTCGGGCGGTCTCCACGGCGTCGGCGTCTCGTGCGTCAACGCGCTGTCCGAATGGATGAAGGTCGACGTCAAGCGCGGCGGCAAGATCCATCACGTCGAGCTTTCGCGCGGACACGTCACCAAGCCGACCGAAGTCGTCGGCGAGTGCGGCGAGGAGACCGGCACCAAGGTCACATTCTTCCCGGACCACACGATCTTCACCTGCCGTGCGTTCAAGTGGGAGATCCTCTGCGCGCGTCTGCGCGAACTCGCGTTCCTCAACAAGGGTGTGACGATCCATTTCCGTGACGACGAGGGCGAGCAGCATCACGAGGAGACGTTCCACTACGACGGCGGCATCGACGAGTTCGTCGGCTACCTCAATGCGAACAAGACGACGCTTTCGCCGATCGTGCACTTCGAGGGGTCCGAGGACACAGTCCGCAACGACGGTTCGCACTACGTCATCCAGGCCGAGGTCTCGATGCAGTACAACGACGGCTATTCCGTCCTCGAACAGACGTACTGCAACAACATCCATACGATCGAAGGCGGCACGCACCTCTCGGGCTTCCGTCGCGCGCTCACCGCGACGATCAAGAAGTATGGCATGAACAACAAGCTCCTCAAGGAGAAGGAGTTCAATTCGCTTTCCGGCGACGACATGCGCGAAGGCCTCACGGTCGTCGTCAGCGTCAAGGTCCCGCAGCCTCAGTTCGAGGGCCAGACCAAGACCAAGCTCGGCAACGGCGAAGTGGACGGCATCGTGGCGGGCATCGTCAACGACAAGCTGATGACCTATTTCGAGGAGAATCCCTCCGTCGCCAAGGCGATCATCGACAAGGTACTGATGGCCGCGCGTGCCCGCGAGGCCGCCCGCCATGCGCGCGAAACCGTCCGCAAGGGCGTGATGGACGGCCTGGCGCTCCCTGGCAAGCTCCGCGACTGCTCGGTCCGCGACGCCTCGAAGACCGAACTCTATCTCGTCGAGGGTGACTCCGCCGGCGGCTCCGCGTGCAAGGGACGCGACCGTTCCACGCAGGCGATCCTCCCGCTCCGCGGCAAGGTGCTGAACGTCGAGAAGGCGCGCATCGACCGCATGCTGGCGAATGCAGAGATCCGTACGCTCATCACCGCGATCGGCTGCGGTTTCGCGGAAGAGTGGGACATCTCGAAGGCGCGTTACCACAAGATCGTCATCATGACCGATGCTGACGTCGACGGTGCCCACATCCGTACGCTGCTGCTGACGTTCTTCTACCGCAAGATGCCCGAGCTCATCGAGAAGGGCTATGTCTATCTCGCCCAGCCGCCGCTCTACAAGGTCGAGCGCAAGAAGAAGGCCGAGTACGTGATGACGGACGGCGACCTGACGCGTCGCCTCCTGACGCTCGGACTCGACGACTTCGAGGTGAAGGGCAAGGACGGCGCCGTCCTCGACAAGGATCAGGCGGCGAACTTCCTCACGCTCCTGGCCGAAATCGAGGAAACCTGCAAGATGGTTGAGGAACGCGGCTTCAAGCCGGCGGAACTCGTCGCGGATGCGAATGCGACCGGCTCGGGCGCGTCGATGCTCAAGAAGGAGTTCAGCTCGCTCTCCGGCTATGGCTATCAGCCCGAGGACTGGTTTGCGGGTTCGCTCAAGAAACTCCTCGACGATGTCCGCGCGCATGGCAAGCAGGGCCTCTCGGTCTACCGTTTCAAGGGTCTCGGCGAAATGGATGCCGACGAGCTCTTCGACACGACGATGAATCCAGAGAAGCGCCACATGCTGCGCGTCAAGCTTTCGGACGCCGTTGCGGCCGATCAGATGTTCACGCTCCTCATGGGCGACGAGGTCGAACCCCGCCGCAAGTTCATTGAGGACAATGCGTTGAATGTGCGCAACCTTGACTTCTAAGCGCAATTTTTGATATACTTTCACCCCATATGCGAGGTCGGGGTCTCAACCGGCTTCCCAGGCAAGGACAAAAGGTGTTCTGTCTGACGTGCGGACAAATCCCGTAAGGGCACAAAAACGCAAGAAAAGGAAAGAAAAAAGATGCAGAAGAGCTATCGTGCTCCGAACCCTGGTGACAATCGCCAGTGGTTCCTCATCGACGCGAAGGATCAGCCGCTCGGCCGCCTCGCCGTCGTCGTTGCCAACAAACTCCGTGCGAAGGATCTCCCGACCTTCGATCCGTCCGTTGACGCGGGCGCGTTCGTCGTCGTGATCAACGCTGCGTCCGTCAAGCTGACGGGCAAGAAGGAAGAGCAGAAGGATTATCAGCGTTATTCCGGTTTCCGGAACGGCCTGAAGCACTTCACCGCCGCTGAAATGCGCGCTTCCCATCCTGATCGCATGATCAAGGAAGCCGTCTGGGGCATGCTCCCGAAGAACAACATTGCGCGCAAGATGATGACGCGCGTGAAGGTCTTCGCTGGTGCCGAACACACCCACGCCGCGCAGAAGCCGGTTGAAATCAAGCTCTAAGAGGAGATTTAAACAATGGCTAACAAGGCAATTTCCGCTGGTACTGGCCGTCGCAAGACCGCGACCGCCCGTGTCAACCTCGTTTCTGGCTCCGGCAAGTGGACCGTCAACAAGGTCGCTCTCGAGGATTACATTCCTTCCGAGGCGCTCCGCGATTATCTCAAGCAGCCCGTCGCGATCTCCGGCTATGACATGGCCAAGGTCGACGTCGTTTGCTTCGCCAAGGGCGGCGGCATCTCCGGCCAGGCCGGTGCGATCCGTCACGGCCTCGCCCGCGCGCTCGTCGCGGCTGATGAGACCACCCGTGCGGCTCTCAAGAAGGCTGGCTGCATGACGCGTGACAGCCGTATGAAGGAACGTAAGAAACCCGGTCAGCCCGGTGCTCGTAAGCGCTTCCAGTTCTCGAAGCGTTAATCGCTCCGAACCGCAAAAGGAAACGGCGGCGTCCTGCCGCCGTTTTCCTTTTTCTCAGCTCTCAGCTCTCATCTCTCATCTATCATCAGGACCATGGCTTTTGGATTTTTGAAGAAGATTGTCGCCGCCATCACGGGGAAGAAGCAGGATGGCCAGCAGCAGAAGAAGAAAGGTGGCAAGAACCGTCGCGGCGGCAAGAACCGTGGCAACAACGGTCAGCAGCAGAATCAGAACCGCCAGCAGAAGAAGGGCGGCAACAACGGTCAGCAGCAGAAGGACCGTCCGCAGAACAACAATGGCCGCAACGGCCAGCAGCAGAAGGATCGTCAGCAGAACCAGCCTCGTGGCGATCGTCGCAACGATCGTCGCGATGATCGTCGTGGCGGTCGCGGCGAGCGTGGCCGTCGCGGTCCCGCGCCGGTGAACACCGCGGCGAACGAGATGCGTCCTGGTGGCGAGGTTTCGGCCTCCGAACTCGCCGCCCGCAAGGCCGCCCACGATGCGTGGGATCCCGCGACGTTTGTCGTCGAGCCAATCGAGGGCAAGAAGCGTTTCCATGACTTCGACCTGCCGTCCGAAGTGATGCACGGCATCTACGACCTCGGCTTCAAGTACTGCACCGACATCCAGGCGCTTTCGCTTGAGCAGGCCCTGGCGGGCAAGAACATCGCCGGAAAGGCCCAGACGGGCTCCGGTAAGACCGCGGCGTTTCTCGTCGCGATTCTCACGCGCTATCTCCGCACGCCGGAGAACCGCGCCCAGACCGGCGGCAATCCGCGTGCGCTCGTCATTGCGCCGACGCGTGAGCTCGTCATTCAGATCTGCAAGGATGCGGATGCGATCGGCAAGTACACCGGTCTGCGTTCGCTCGCCGTCTATGGCGGCATGGACTACGAGCGTCAGAAGCGCGAGGTCCTCTCCGCGCCGGTGGATCTTCTCGTGGCGACGCCTGGCCGTCTCCTTGACTTCGTGAAGTCCCACGTGATCAATCTCGGCAACGTCGACACGCTCGTGATCGACGAGGCCGATCGTATGCTGGACATGGGCTTCATCCCGGACGTGAGCCGCATCATGCGGAGCCTTCCTGCGAAGGACAAGCGCACGACGATGCTCTACTCTGCGACGCTCAACGATGCCGTCATGCGTCTCGCACTCAATTGGATGGAAGAGCCGTACAAGGCCGAGGTCGCGAGCGTGACGAATGCGACGGACACCGTCCGTCAGGTCGTCTACGTGATTCAGGCGAAGGACAAGTTCACCGTTCTCTACAACCACATCGCGCTTCATCCGGAAGCCCGTGCGATCGTCTTCTGCAACCGCAAGTGCACGACGGACGACGTCTACGAGTCCCTCAAGGTCCGTGGCGTGAACGTCGAGATGCTTTCCGGTGACGTGAACCAGAACAGGCGTCTGAAGGTCCTGGAGGCGTTCAAGCGCGGCGATATCAAGATTCTCGTGGCGACGGATGTCGCGGGCCGCGGCATCGACATCAAGGGACTCGAGTATGTCATCAACTTCGACTTCCCCTACGAGGCCGAAGACTACGTCCATCGCATCGGTCGTACGGGCCGCGCGGGCTCGACCGGCATTGCGATTTCCTTTGCCGACGAATACGAGAGCTGCCAGATTCCCGACATCGAGGAATACATCAAGGAAGAGCTCAAGTGCACGGTGATTGGTCCGAACGATCCGCTCCTCAAGCAGATTCCGCCGCGAGGCTCCAAGCTCGGAGAAGTCGATGCCGAGGCTAAGGCCGCCGTTGATGAGCGTGAGGCCGTGACCGACGAGGAGAAGGCCGCAGCCGCCGCGGTGACGGGTGTCCTGGCGAACGCGAACGCCACGACCGCCAGTGGAGCTCCTGCGATCCTCAAGGAGGATGCCCCGCAGCGCGAACTTCCCAAGTTCGAACATGCGCTCGAGCCCAAGAAGCCCGAACCGGACGAGTCCAACATCTACTCCAAGCCGGTTGAACAGAAGGCCAAGACCGAGGAGTGGTCCGTCGAGAAGTAATCTCGTGCTGAGGACAACAAACTTCCAACGCCGCCGTATCTGCACCCAGGGCGCCCTGGTGAAGATTTGACCTGTGGCGGCAGGAAGACTATAATGCGCCTATGAATCTGAGAGCGCATTTGTCGGTTGGCCTGCTGTTGGTCTCCTTCGTTCTTGGTGCGGCTGAACATCCGTCCCTCGCGTGGAACACCCCCAGGGGTGGTGCGCGCGAAGGGGATCTCGTGACTGTCGCGTTGCAGTCGGAGGGAACGGCGATGTTTTCGGCGCCGGTCGATCTCTCGGCCTGGGCGGGAAAGATCCTCAAGGCCTCGATCCGCGTGCGAGGCGAAAAGGTCGTCCCGCCGCCCACCCGCTGGCTTGGCTTCAAGTTCATGCTCCACTTCCGCGATGCGATCACAGGGCGCGACGAGTATCCGGGCGCACCGTGGCGCGAGGGGTCCTGGGACTGGACGACGGTGGAGCTGCGGGCGGACCTCCGTGGCGTTCGGCCGGAGCAGGGGTCGCTTTCGCTCGGACTCCAAAAGGGCTCGGGTACGGTCTCGTTCGATCTCACATCCCTGACCTTTGAGGAAGAGAAGCCGCTTTTCGAGTTTGACGAAGGGACCGAACCGTGCGCCTATTCGCCGCGCGTGAAGAATCAGACACCGCTCAGGGGCGTGATGCTCCCGGGCGGCCCCTGTAAGAAGGAGGACTTCAAGACGCTCAAGGACTGGGGGGCGACGTTGGTCCGTTATCAGATGAATCGCGGCTGGGGCAAGACCAACATGAATCAGAATGTCGCCGAATACATGAGCTGGGTCGATTCCAAGGTGGATCATCTGCTGACGGACATATTGCCCTGGGCGGAGAAGTACGGACTCCAAGTGGTGGTCGACCTCCATGTTCCGCCGGGCGGACGCGACAAGAGCGGCGACATGAACATGTTCTATGAGGTGAAGTTCGCGGACGCCTTTCTCGAAACCTGGAAGCGCATCGCCACACGGTGCAAGGGTCGCAGGGGCATCTGGGGCTACGATCTCATCAACGAACCGTGTCAGAACCGTCCGGCGGCGCCGAACTGCGACTATTGGACGCTGCAGGCGCGCGCGGCGCGACTCGTCCGGGAAATCGATCCCGTGACACCGATCGTCATCGAAGCGAACGGCTGGGATTCGGCCAGTCAATTCCGGTTCTTGAAGCCGCTGGAGCTCTCGGACGTCATCTATCAGACCCATATGTACGATCCAGGCTACTATACCCATCAGGGCGTGCATG
>CALZAJ010000009.1 GCA_945613785.1 uncultured Verrucomicrobiota bacterium
GACGCTAGGCCTCGGGAAACGTCCGAAATCGCCTTAAGTTAGCGGCATTCGGGTCTGTCCCCTCGCGGTTGAAATGGTGGGGTCTGTCCCCTCGCGGTTGTCACGAGGATTTGATATAATGCCGATACCATTTCCGCCGATGTGATGGACGGTCATGGCATTGTGACCGAGAATTCCTATAACGACGAGGGACATGTGACGCGGATCGTCCGGGAGGACGAGCCCGTGACTTATCGTATTGGAACGCGCGGGTCGAAGTTGGCGATGGTTCAGGCGACGCTCGTGAGAGATCGCCTGGCGGCGGCCTGTCCGATGGACCACTTTGAGCTCGTGACGATCGCCACCAAGGGTGATCGCATCACTGACCGCCCCCTCGCCGACCTCGGCGGAGGGGCCTTCGTCCGTGAGATCGAGCGGGCTTTGCTCGCCCGAGAGATCGACCTCGCCGTCCATTCGATGAAAGACCTCCCCGCTGAACAGCCCGAAGGACTCTGTCTGGCTAAGGCCTGGACGCGCGAGGATCCGCGAGACGTGCTGGTCCTGAGGAATCGCGAAGTCCGTTCGGTCGGAGATCCGTTGGAATTGCTGCCGATCGGCGCGACGGTCGCGACGGGTAGCGTCCGTCGTTCGACTTTTCTGCGCTTACGCCGTCCGGACCTCAACATCGTCGACATCCGTGGCAATGTCGATACCCGTCTGCGCAAGCTCTTCGAACCTCGTGTGGACGAACCGCCGCTGGAGGCCATCGTCTTGGCTGCAGCCGGACTCAAGCGCCTGGGACGTGCTGAGGTCATCAGCGGCTATCTCGATCCGGGGTGGATGATTCCCGCGCCCAACCAAGGCCAGCTCGCCATCGAGCTTCGCGTCGGTGATGACAGTCTCAAGGCCAAGATCGATGCGCTTGGCGACGAGGCAGCGGAGACGGTCGCCCGCGCCGAACGTGATTTCCTGAAGTCCACTGGCGCGACCTGCCACGAAGCCGTCGCCGCCTACGCCCGTTTTGAAGACGGCGAACTCAAGATGGAGTCTTACTATGAAGGGTGACCCCATTCTGACCGCCCATCAAACGATCGGACAAATCGATCGATCGAACAACGCGCGGGTCCTCCTCGTCGGTGCGGGACCCGGTGACCCTGAACTCATCACTTTGAAGGGTCTCGCGGCCATTCGTGCGGCGGACTGCATCGTCTACGATCGGCTTGTTTCGCCAGCGCTCCTGAAGTCCGCAAAGCCCGGCTGCGAACTCATCTTCGTCGGCAAGGAGAACCACCACCACACCCTGCCGCAGGACGAGATCAACGCGTTGCTCGCCCGCAAGGCCGGAGAACACACTCTCGTCGTCCGCCTGAAAGGCGGTGATCCTTTCGTGTTCGGCCGCGGTCTGGAGGAGTTTCTGTATCTTCACGAACGAAACATCTCCTGTGCCGTCATTCCCGGCGTGACATCGGCCATCGCAGGGCCTGCTGCGGCCGGCATTCCCGTCACGCACCGCGGTGTCTCCCGCGCCTTTCATGTCTATACCGCGCATGACCGCAATGACGCGTTGGCCGATCTCGACTTCGGCTCGATGCGGGACGATGCGGCGACCTATGTCTTTCTGATGGGGCTCTCCCTGCTGCCTGAAATCGTCGCACGTCTGCTGGCTGCTGGCAAGGCGCCGACGACACCTGTCGCTGTCGTCTCGCAGGCGACCTTGCCCGACCAGCGGTGTGTCCGCGGCACGTTGGCGGACATTGCGGGGGCGGTCGCCGAAGCCGGTCTGGTCGCACCTGCTGTCATTGTCGTCGGTGCGGTCGCGGACGCGGGATCCGCTCCACGTTGAACTGAGACATCATGCGCTGCCTCCTTCCCATCGTCGGCCCCGTCTCCCGTCTCTCGGAGTTGCTCCGGGCGCGCGGGGCGGACGTGGTGGAGGTTCAGGTTGGTGAAATCGTGCCGGTGCCGACGGAGATTCCCGTCGGAACGGAGTGGGTGACGGTTGTCAGTCAGAACTCGGTTCCCGAACTCGTTCGGACCCTCAATGCTCGCAACTGTGGCTGTGTCAGGCCGAAAATTGCCGCGGTCGGAGGCAAGACGGCGACGGCGCTGCGGTCGGTCGGCCTTACCGTCGACTTCCTTCCGTCCGTCGCGACCGCCGAGGCGCTTCGTGCAGAGCTTCATCGCCGCGAACCGTCCGCCCGCATCTTCGATTTCAAGGGCTATGAGAACCGACCGGTACCGTTGGTCGGGACGATTGACCTGGCGGACTTCACGGATGTCTATTTCACCTGCGCCTCGTCCGTCGACCGTCTCCTGCAAAACGCGCGAGGCGCGACGCGCTGTCACGCCATCGGACCCTCTACGTCCGCCGCGCTCCGACGGCGGGGAATCGCCGCGGTGCTGGAGGCGTCTGAACCGACCCTTGAGGCACTGGCCGACACTTGAATGTTGGAAGAGAAGAAAGTAGAATATTCGCCTTATGAGATCTCTCACGGTTCTGTGGTTGCATAAACCGGACGTTGATGACGCCGCGGTGATGCCGGTTGTCGAACACGGACTGTCCGACGCCTTTCGTGATTTCTGTCACGACGCCTTCAACGTCCGCATGCCGTTGGAGTATCCGCCGCTGAAGCTGGTCACTGTCACGACGCTTGAGGAGCTGCCGCACGCGCTCTTCATCGACGGCGATTGTCGCAAGGGTCTCACCGAGGGCGGCGATGACACGTGTCTTTTCCTGGTCGACGACTGCATCTTCTCTGACCGTCTCGGCGGACTCCCGCTAAAGGACTGGCTGAAGGCCTACATTCCGGCGATTCCACGTGTCGTCGTCACCTATCCCGGCCATGCGGCGGTGATCGTGCCGCAGCGCCGCTGGGCCAAGAAGGCGATTGAGGTCTTCACGTCGCCCGCTCTTTATCATGATCGTCTTGTCCATCTGTTCAAGGCTTTCTGGCTGCCGCGGTTCTGGAGCGCGCTCAAGCAGTATGTCCAGGTCAAGGCCGGCACCAACTGGCACACGCCCGGTCACAACGGCGGCAACGCGTTTGCGGCGTCCCCGTTCCTGCGCGGCCTGCACGAGGCATTCGGCTCGATGATCTTCCGCAGCGACCTTTCGGTTTCAGTCGAGTCGCTTGGCGACCTCTCGAGTCCGGAGATCCAGACGCCGCTTTCGGAAGCCCAGCGCATGTCTTCCGAAATCTTCGGCAGCGCCTTGAGTCGCTACGTGACGAACGGTACGTCGACGTCCAACAAGGCGATGCTGATGACGCTCCTGAAGCCGGGCGAGGTGGTGTTGGTGGACCGCAACTGTCACAAGTCCGTCCATCACGCGATCGTGACCTCCGGCGCCATTCCGCACTATCTGCCGTCCCGCTGGAACGCGCGACTGGGTGTCTGGGGGCCGGTTTCGCTTTGGGAGATTGCGCGCGAACTGGAGGCCAATGCCGCGCGCAAGCCGCGACTGGTGATCCTGACGACGTGCACCTACGAGGGCGTCCTTTACCCCGTCTGGGAAGTCGCGCGGCTCTGTGAACAGGCCGGCGTCCTCTTCTACGCGGACGAGGCGTGGGCGGGTTACATGAACTTCCATCCGTTCTATTCGCGCGGGGATGAGGCGACGGGGCGGACGATGCGCTACAATGCCGTCAACGAGACGAGCGGTGCACATTTTGCCGTGCAGTCCACCCACAAGACGATGGCCGCGTTTTCGCAGGCGTCGATGATCCACGTGTCGATGCGCTTCAAGGCGTTGCTCGAAGAGGATGCCTCGCCGCAGTTCCGCTGGCTGCGTCGGCGCTTTGCGATGAACGGACGCGGCTCGTTTGAGAAGTTCACCCACGACTTGCATGAGTTCCTCCGCTACTGGCATTCGACCTCGCCGCATTATCCGTTCCTCGCGACATTGGACGTCGCCGGCGTGCAGATGCGTCTCGAGGGCATGAAGCTGATCGATGAACGACTCAAGTGGACGGCGGAGTTCCGCGCGCGTGTCGCCGCGGAATGCGGATTGCCCGAAAGCTCCTGCTTTGCTGGGCTGAAGGATATCGCAGGGGGCGAAAGCGACTGGTCCGCGGCGGGCTACTTCAAGGATCCGCTCAAGATCGTCCTGATGCTGAAATCGCCGGCGTCGTGCGCGGCTTTCAAGAAGTCGCTGCTCAAGTCCCATATCCAGTGGGAGAAGTCGACTGCGGTCACGGTACTCTTCCTGGTGACGGTCGGCACGGTCGAGGAGCACTTCGAGGATCTCTTCCGCGTCTGTCGCCTGAATCGCGATCTGATCGGCCGTCCTGAAGCGTCCGAAACCGATCTCTCGGTCTCCCAAGCCGTGGCGGGGCAACCCGTCGTGCTGCCGCATGACGCCGCCCTGTGTGACGGCGAGCTGGTGACGCTGGAGGCGGCGGTCGGACGCATCGCTTCGCAGTTCCTCGTGCCGTACCCGCCGGGCATCCCGGTGTTCGTCCCTGGTCTGCGCGTCACGGAGTCGATGGTCGAGCTGATTCGCAAGGTCATCGCGGAAGAAGGCGTCGGGTCCGTCCATGGTCTCTTCTGCCGCGGCGGACACGCTCCATACTATGTCGAGGTGCTGAACAAGGACGAGGAGAAGCGTCTCGAGAAGGACTGATTTCCACGAGAGGATCTGATGATGGCAGGAATGAATGAGACGCCGAAAGGGGACCGGACGCAGATCGCGTTCTTCGGCTTGCGCAATGCGGGAAAGTCCACGCTCTTCAATGCGTTCACCGGCCAGGAGCTGGCGATCGTCAATGCGAAGCCTGGTACGACGACAGATCCCGTTTCGAAGGCGATGGAGATCCTGCCGCTCGGTCCGTGCCTGCTGACGGACACCGCTGGGCTCGACGACGAGGGTGAGCTTGGCGCGCAGCGTGTGAAGAAGACGCTGGCTGTCCTAGCGACGACGGATGTGGCGATTTGGGTCGAGGGAAAGGAGAACGGAGAGACGAAAAGCGAAGAGGCGAGGATCAAGGAGCGCTTCCTCGCCGAATGCGCGGAGCGGAAGGTGGCCGTGTTGGAATACCGCCGGAGCGAGTCCGTCGAATCGCTCAAGGCGCGCATTGCCGCGATCCGGCTTGAAGACCAGCCGCGTCCGCTCGTCGCCGACTTGGTTTCGACCGGCGATTTCGTCATCTGTGTCTGTCCGATCGACTCGGCCGCGCCGAAGGGACGTCTGATCCTCCCGCAGCAACAGGTCGTCCGTGAGATCCTCGATGCCGGCGGCACGGCCGTGGTCTGTCGTGAAACCGAACTTGCCCGAACGCTTTCCAGCTTCGGGCTCAACCGCCCCGACCCTCTGCCACCCCAAACGCCCCAGATTCTCCCCCGCTTCGTCATTACCGATTCCCAGGCCTTCGGCGTCGTTTCGAAGATCGTTCCTCCGGAGATTCCGTTGACGTCCTTCTCGATCGTGTTCGCACGCGCGAAGGGCGACCTGGGCGTGTTCTGTACGGGGGTCGGGGCCTTGGCGAACCTGAAAGACGGAGACCGCGTGCTCATTTCCGAGGGGTGCACGCATCGGCGTCAGTGCGGGGATATCGGGACGGTGAAGCTGCCGAAATGGCTGGCGGATTTCGCGAAGGCGAAGTTGACTTTCGACTGGACGAGTGGTGGTGCGTTTCCGGATGACCTTTCGCCGTATGCGGCGGTTGTCCATTGCGGTGGTTGCATGTTGACGCGGCGGACGATTCAGGATCGCATCCGTCGCTGTGTCGCGGCGGGTGTGCCGATCGTCAATTACGGAATTGCCATTGCGGCGTGTCATGGCATTGTCGCGACGCCTGAGACCTGCATGGTGAAGAGAGGAAGGACGGCATGAGCATCAAAGGCGCGATTTTCGATCAGGACGGACTTCTCATCGACACGGAGATCATCTACGGCAAATGCTGGAAGCAGGCGGGTGTGGAGTTCGGCATCGTCGTCACCGACGAGTATCACGGATCCCTCTGCGGGCGGGGGCTCAAGGAGGTCATCCAGCGGGCGCATGAAACGTTTCCGCAAATCGATCCCGAGGCCTTTGTCCGGCGCGCGTTGTCCCTCTCGGCGAAGATGCAGCTCGCCTGTACGCCTGACGTCAAACCGGGCGCGCGTGAAATCCTGCAGTATTGCAAGGCGCACGGCATCCGCACCTCGGTCGCGTCGAGTTCGACGCTCCAGTGCGTCACGCACAATCTGACGGTGACGGGGCTCATTGAGTATTTCGACGCAATCACCACGGGCGAAGAGGTGACGAACGGCAAGCCCGCACCCGATATCTTTCTCAAGGCCGCTGAAAAGCTCGGCGTCGATCCGAAGGACTGTGTCGTCTTCGAGGATGCCCCGAGCGGCATCCAGGCGGCGCATGCCGCGGGATCTCTCGCGGTCATGGTTCCCGATCGCGTCCAACCCGATGCCGCCACGCGTTCCCGCTGCCGTGTCTTCCCGACCTTGACCGAGGCCCTGACTGTCCTGTCCGAAGGGGACACCGCATCCACTATGACCGTTGATCGAGCCGAAGTCCTGAGATACATGCGCATGGGTCACGTCCAGCCGGACGCGATTCTTGAGACGCGTTTGTCTGCAGTCGAGCGGGAGGTGCTGTCCGTCATTCGTCCGACCGCCTACTGGCAGCTGGTCCCGGTCGAGGGGTCGTATCCGTCGTACCGTGTCGGGAGTCTTGAGCTGACGAGCGAGAGGCTGTGGAAGACGATTGCGGGCTGTCGGCATGCGTTTCTCTTCTGTGCGACGCTCGGGGCGGGCGTGGATGCGTTGCTGCGTCGGTGCGGACACCGCAGTGCCGCTGATCTCGTGATGGTTCAGGCCGTCTCGACGGCGCTCATTGAGACGTTCTGTGACGAATGTCAGGAGAAGATGCTGCAGGAGCCTGCGGTTTGCGGGGAGTCGCTCAGGATGCGCTTCTCGCCAGGTTACGGTGACCTGTCGTTGGAGGTTCAGAAACCGCTCCTGACGGCGCTCGACTCGTCGCGGCGGGCCGGTATCACGCTTCTTGACTCGTTGCTGATGGTCCCGTCTAAGAGCGTATCGGCCATCATCGGCGTGGGGCCGGCGGACGGGCAGACGGCAAGGCACGACTGCCGTCACTGCGCCAAGACGGACTTTGCATTCAGGGCAACCCCGCCGACTTCGGCGGGTCACGACGGAGCTTGAGGATTATCCATGACGATTACTGATTTGTTGAAGAAGGGCGTGGCGTTTCTGGACGGCGCGATGGGCACGCAGCTGCAGCTCAAGGGTCTGCAGCCAGGCGAGGTGCCCGAGCTGTGGAACTTGACGCGTCCGAGAGACGTCCAGGACATCCATGCGTCATATTTCGCCGCGGGTTCCGACATCGTCTATTCGAACACCTTCGGCGCCAGTCCGGCCAAGTATCACGGAGATGCGCCGCTCAAGGACGTCATCGCCGCGGCCATTGCCAATGCCAAGGCCGCCGCCCCGGCCGGAAAGTTCGTCGCTCTCGACGTCGGTCCGACGGGACGGTTGCTCAAGCCAGCCGGAGACTTCGAGTTCGACGCGGCCTATGACTCCTTCGCGGAACAAATCCGTCTCGGCACGGAGGCGGGAGCCGACCTCATTGCCATCGAGACCGTCAACGACACCTACGAGCTCAAGGCGGCGCTTCTGGCGGCGAAGGAGAATTCCAATCTGCCCGTGATCGCCACCGTGTCCCTGAGCGAAGACGGCAAGCTTCTCACGGGCGGTGACGTGGATTGTGTCGCGGCGCTCTTTGACGCGCTCAAGCCCGACGCCTGTGGCTTCAACTGCGGACTCGGACCCGACAAGCTCCTGCCGTTCGTGAAGCGTCTCGCCGAGCGCGTGTCGATTCCGATTGTCGTGAAGGCCAACGCAGGTATGCCGCGCGTGGTGGACGGCAAGACGCATTTCGATGTCGGACCCGAGGCCTTCGCCAAGGATATCGCCTCCTGCGTCGAAGCCGGTGCCTCCATCGTCGGCGGCTGCTGCGGAACAACCCCCGACCACATTCGTGCGGTAACAAATCTTCTCGCTTCCAAGTCAACCCAAACACCCAAACACCCCAACACCCAAACACCCGTTCCCACTGTCATCTCTTCCTACTCCCGCTGTGTGGAGCTTCCCCTTGACGACTCGCTTATCATCGGCGAGCGCATCAATCCGACGGGCAAGAAGAAGCTGAAAGAGGCCTACAAGTCGGGCGACACGGGTTACATTCTGCGCGAGGCGATCGCCCAGGCCGATGCGGGCGCGCACATCCTCGATGTCAATGCGGGCGTGCCGGGCATCGACGAACCGTCTGTCCTCCGTGCGACGGTCGAGGCGATTCAGAGCGTGACGGACATTCCGCTGCAGATCGACACGTCCGACCCCAAGGCGCTCGAGGCCGCGTTGCGTCACTACAACGGCAAGGCGATGATCAACTCCGTCAATGCGAAGCAGGAGGTGATGGACTCGGTCTTTCCGCTGGTGGCGAAATACGGCGGTGTCATCGTGGCCTTGACGCTGGACGAGGCGGGCATTCCCGCGACGGCCGAGGGACGCGTCGCGCTCGCGAAGCGCATGATCGACGAGGGTGCGAAGTACGGACTCAGCAAGGATGACTTCGTCGTCGACGTCCTGTGTCTCGCGGTCAGTGCCGATGCGAACAGTGCGAACGTGATTCTCGAATCGTTGCGTCGGGTGCGCTATGAGCTCGGACTCCGCACGGTGCTCGGCGTCTCCAACATCTCGTTCGGACTTCCGGCGCGTCCGCTTCTCAACGCGACGTTCTACACGCTGGCGTTGGAGGCCGGGCTGACCTCCGCCATCGTCAATCCGCTTTCCGTCGAGATGATGACGGCTTACAAGTCCTGGCGCGCGCTCACGGGCCGTGACACCTCCTGCAACGACTGGATCTCGTCCGTGGCTGAAGGCAAGGTCGGCGGCTCCGCGACCCCTGCGGTTCCTTCCGTCCAATCTGACAGTCAGGCTTCCCGGCAATCCGTCAACTCGCTCTCCCCGCTCACCTCGTCCATCGTCCACGGTCTGAAGCAGGACGCGGCGACGATTGCGGGCGGACTCCTCTCGTCCGGCAAGGCGCCTGTGGAAGTCATCGACGGCGAGATCGTGCCGGCGTTGGAGATTGTGGGCAAGGGGTTTGAGACGGGCAAGGTGTTCCTGCCGCAGCTCCTGATGGCGGCCGAGGCGGCGAGTTTGGCCTTCGAGGTGATTCGTGACGTGCTCGCGAAGAGCGGCACGAAGACGGAGCTGAAGGGTCCGATCGTGATCGCGACCGTGAAGGGCGACATCCACGATATCGGCAAGAACATCGTCCGTGCGCTCCTGGAGAACTACGGCTTCAAGGTCATTGACCTCGGGCGCGATGTGGCGCCCGAGACGATCGTCGAGACGGCGCTGCGAGAGAACTGCAAACTGGTCGGACTCTCCGCGCTGATGACGACGACGGTGCCTTTTATGGAGGAGACGATCAAGCAGCTGAATGAGGCGGATCCTTCCATCAAGACCTTCGTCGGCGGAGCCGTCCTCACGGCCGAATACGCCGAGCAGATCCATGCGACCTGGTATGCCAAGGATGCCATGGCCTCCGTCCGCATCGCCGAGGATTTCTTCGCCTGATGTTCGACGTGTCCTATTTTTGGCGGCGAAGATTGTAGTATAATCCTCCATATGCGTAGACTGTTCTTGATCCTTGCGCTGTTGAGTGGCGCGTGTCTGGCGACCGAGGATTCGCTGGAGACCCGTACCTTTACATACATTGTCCTTGGTTGTCGATTTCCGGCCGCAAAAGATCCGGATGAGACGCCGAAGACGCCCGAGGAGCAGGCTGCAGGGGCGGAGAAGGAGGCGAGGGAGGAGCGGGAGTGGAGCGAAAAGCTGAAGCGCAGACTGTCAGACGACTATGGCGTCACCTGGCCGGAGGGTGCGTCCGTTCGGGTGATTGATGACGGAGGCCTGACCCTCTTCCTGTGGGTGAAGAACACGCATGCGAACCTTCAGCGGATTGCGCGCGGCTTGCGCCAGTGTCTTCGTCCCGCCGTTTTGCTCCGCTTTCTGAAGGTGACCCCCGAAGCCCTGTCGGCGGTGGGATGGAACGACTCGGAGCGTCCCGACCCTGAAACGCTCTGGCGCCGCCTCCGTGCGCGTCCCGACGTTTCGGTCCTGGCGGCACCGGAGTCTCTGCTTGATGTGGGATGCTGGGATCTCCATCTCGCCGGGGTGGCCGAGCGAAGTCATCCTACGGAACGCGTGACCCTCACGTCGCATGGGCGGCCTCTTGTTGTGCCGAAGGACTTCGAGGTGGAGAATTGCGGTGTCGAGCTAGAGCTCTCCTGCTACCTCGGGTTCCCGGAGGAATTGATTGAACTGACGCTGAAATCATCGGTCACATCATTGCACGGTGAGGAATGCTCGGACGACCCCCTTCGGCCGATTCTTGCGAAAAACGAGCGAGTGGATCGCCTGAACCTCGTTTCGGACAAGATGTTCGTCTGCCCGGTAGCCGAGAATGTCCTGGTGTTCGGCAAGGTCAGACTTGAGAGAATTCCACGTGGAGAGAAGAAATGAAGCAAACTTTGTTGGGGTTGGCCGTCCTCCTTGGAGTCGCCTTCTGTCGGGCCGAAGAGCTCGAATCCCGCTCCTATCGTTTTGCGCCGAGCGCGTATGCGAAGATGCTGCTGCGATCGGGAGCGGATGAAGAGGAGCGAGGCAAGTCGCTCCAGGAACTCGAGGCGGGAGACGACTTCGCCTTCGACACCGAGGTTCTCTGGCGGCGCGCCTTTTCGTCCTGTGGCGTCCAATGGCCGGTTGACGCCAGGTTGGGCATTGACAAGAGGAGATCTCGTCTCGAGGTGACGAATACACCGGCGAATCTGGCGGTGCTGGAGAAGGCGATGCGCGAGATGCTCCTGATGCCGTTTCTTGTCGAAGTCGATGCGCGCTTTGTCCGCGCGAAGCGCGCGGCACTTGAGGCCGTCGGTTATTTCGAATTCGATCGTCCTCCCGCCAAGGAACTCTATTCGAAACTGTTGGCGCAGAAGGGGGTGTCGGTTCTTGCGTCGCCATGCGTCCAGTCGATTCCTGGCGGGCAGATCCTTGCCAAGGGCGTCACGGAGCTCAGCTATCCGAGGGACTTCGATGTCTGGATCGTCTGCGGGCGTTGTGCGACGACGAACGATGCGCCGAAGGGTGGAACCTGTCCGGAATCCGTAGCGGTCGAGCCGCAGGACTTCACGGTGCGCGAGATCGGCACGATTCTCGAGGTGACGGTGGACGTCGAGGGCGAGGCCGATCTGCTGTCGCTCGATCTGGACGCCAGATACGTGGGTCAGCCGCTCTGGAAAGACTTCGGACTGACCGTGCCGCCCCTCAGGCCGGACGGATCGCCAACCGTCCTGCCGATGCAGCAGCCGATCTTCCCGAGTGCGGGCGTACGTACCCATTACGAGGCCCAGGCCGGCGAGACGTCCGTCCACGGCGGCGTGACGGACGGCACCGAAGCCGGCAAGGACGACTTCTACCTTTTCTTCATCACCCCGCGCCTTCTCGATCTCGAAGGAAAGGCCTTGCCGGTTGACGGGGGATCGTAAGCGCGGTCGAAGGGGGCGAAGCGGGGGCTTCGCGGAAGCGGCATGCGGCCTGTAGGAACCTCCTGTGGCTTCATGAAACAGGCGTCATTCCAGAGCGGTAATGGGGTGGTTTTTGGTATAATTTCCGAGTGAAAGATAATCAAGAAAACACGACCGGATACGGCTTCGGGACGTTCCAGGGCGTCTTTACGCCGAGCATCCTCACCATCATCGGCGTGGTGATGTATTTGCGCTTCGGCTGGATGCTCGGCAACGTCGGGTATCTGCCGTCCCTGCTCATCGTGACGATGGGCAGTGCCATCACCTTCCTTACGGGCCTCTCGATTTCGGCGCTGGCGACGAACATGCGCATGAAAGGCGGCGGCGCCTACTTCATCCTCTCGCGGTCCCTCGGACTGGAGGCGGGTGCGGCGCTGGGCGTTCCGCTGGCGCTTTCGCAGTCCATTAGCGTATCCTTCTATGTGGCCGGCTTTTCGGAGGCGCTCGTCGGCGCGCACGTGCCGTATCTCTCGGAGCTCGATCCGCGGGTGATCGGACTTGGAACGCTGACGATTCTTGCGACTGTCGCGACGATCAACGCGAACATCGCGCTCAAGTCGCAGTATTTCATCATGGCAGCCATTGTCCTGTCGCTCGTTTCGCTCTTCTGCGGCGGAACGCCGGCTGATCTGGCGGCGCTTCGTCCCGAGACACCGCCCGAGACGATCGGGTTCTGGCCGGTCTTTGCGGTCTTCTTCCCGGCCGTGACGGGCATTCTCTCGGGCGTTGGCATGTCGGGGGACCTGAAGAATCCCGGGCGCTCGATTCCGATCGGCACGATCGCCGCGGTGCTTGTCGGTTATGCCGTCTACATGTCGGTGCCGATCTTCCTGCACGTGGTGGTGCCGGATGCGGACATCCTGCGGAGCGACACGATGATTCTCAGCAAGTGCGCGCGCTGGCCGTGGATGATCCTGATGGGCGTCTGGGCGGCGACCTTGTCGAGTGCGGTCGGCAGTTTCCTCTGTGCCCCGCGTGTCCTCCAGGCGCTTTCGCGCGATTCGCTCCTGCCCAGTTTTATCGGACGCGGCTACGGCAAGTCGGACGACCCGCGTGTGGCGTCCGTGCTCTGCTTCGCGCTTGCGGCGACGGGAGTCTGGCTGGGCGACATCAACATCATCGCTCCGATCCTGACGCTTTTCATGCTCTCGACCTACGGACTGCTCAATCTCTCCGCGGCCTGCGAGGAGATGATGTCGAATCCGTCCTGGCGCCCCAAGTTCCGCGTGCGCGCCGAGGTCTCCTTCATCGGTTTCGCGGGCTGTCTGGCGGCGATGTTCATGATCAGTCCCGGCTGGACCTTCATCGCGATGGCCGTCGAGGCGGGCATCTACTACCTGGTCAAGCGGCGTGAGCTCAATGCCCGCTGGGGCGACATGCGCGCGGGACTGCGTCTGGCGCTGGTCGGCATCCTTTTCCGCAAGCTTTATCACAAGCGGCACAAGGCGCGCAACTGGCGTCCGAATCTCCTGGTCCTCCAGGAGCTGCCGGTTCAGAACGTGCGTCTGATCGGGCTGGCGCGTGAAATGTCGGGCGAACACGGGCTGGCGACGCTGGCCTCGGTACTGAAGGAGTCCCCGCAGACGACCGTGGATGAGCGCGAGATCGTCGATTCCATTCTGCGGACGGCGCGGAAGATGGATTTCCACTGCGGCGTCAAGGTGCTGACGGTGGAAGATCCCTGGCGCGGGATGGCGGAGCTCGTCCGTTCTTACGGTTTCGGTCCGATCGTGCCCAATACCGTCATGATGGGCCTGCCGAAGGACGGACATCGCGAGCCGTTCTCGGCGTTCGTCAAGCTAATCTGCCGTTGCAAGAAGAACCTTGTTCTGGCGGACGGTCCGGAGCAGATCCCTGAGACGGGCTATATCGACCTCTGGTGGCGCGGACACGGCCCCAACGCGGCCTTCATGCTCGCGCTCGCTTTTCTCATGCAGCGGAGTCCCTCATGGCGCAAGCATCCCCTGCGCATGAACATGATTGTGCGCCAGCGGACGCCGGAAGAGGCGGAGACGACCTTCAGGGACTTCATGGAGCACGTCCGTCTGTCCGCGGAGACGCGTGTGGTCGTGGCGGAGGACGTGCCGTTCGTCGAGACGATTGCGGCGAATTCGAAGGATTCGGCCGTCACGTTGGTCGGACTGCGTCTGCCGACGGAGGATGAGGCGCCGGCGGCCTTTGGCGATTACGTGCTGGCCTTGCGTGACGGACTCGTCACCGTGCCCTACACGGTTTTCTCCCTCGCGGCTGAAGACGTCGACTTCAATGGCATCTTCGACTGACGGGTCCTCTCCCCTCTTCCGTAGGGGTTGACCCATCTCGCACAAAACGGTAAAATTTACATAAAATTTAATTTAGGAGGATTGCGTGAATAAGTTCTCGAAAGGCATTTCGGTGGCGGCGTTGCTGGCGCTAGGCGGGTGTTGCGCATGGCAGGAGAAACCGGGGTATCCTGAGGTGATTGACGAGGGATTCGTCTCTCTTTTCAATGGTCGGGATCTGACGGGCTGGTCGGGTGCGCGTTCGATGTACGGCGTCGATGAGAAGGAGCCCGGCGTCCTTCAGTGCTTCCCCGAGCGCAAGCTGGCAGCGGGTGAGCGCGGCGACCTCTATACCGACCGTTCCTACACGAACTTCGTCCTCCGATTCGAGTTCATGATGCCCAAGAACGGCAACAACGGCCTGGGCGTGCGAATGGAGCCCGGCAAGGACGCCGCCTACTACGGCATGTGCGAGCTTCAGCTCCTGGATGACGGCGGCAGCGAGTACTATGACGCCGAGAAGAAGGCCGACAAGCTCAAGCCCTACCAGTACACGGGCTCGGTCTACGGCATCGTGCCGTCGCTCCGCGACAACACGGGCAAGCAGATCTGGGGCAAGGACGCGAACTTCTCCGGCGGCGGCAGCTATGTGCGCAAGCCCGGCATGTGGAATTTCGCGGAGGTCAAGGTCATCGGCAGCGAGATCGAGGTCTATCTCAACGGCTACCTGATCACCAAGGGCGACGTCTCCAAGTTCAAGGGCGACGGTGACACGCCGGACAAGAAGCCGCATCCCGGTCTCCACAACGTCGGCGGTCCGATCGGCTGGCTTGGTCACGGTCACAACGTGAAGTGGAAGAACATCCGCATCAAGGAGCTGCCTGCCGACGCGAAGATGGGCGACATCTGCCCGAAGCAGACGATGGCGTGCCCCGAGGGCTTCGTTCCCTACTTCCAGGGCAAGGCGTCCGATCTCGCCAACTGGAAGGGCGTGACGACCGCGGAGAACTTCGACAACCCGGTGGTCCGCCAGGCTGCGACGCCCGAGAAGCGCGCCGCGATGCAGGCGATCGCCGACAAGGCGATGCTCGAGCACTGGCACGTCCGCAACGGCAACCTCTTCTTCGACGGATACAACGGCGGCTATTCGCTGGCGACGGGCAAGGATCTCGAGGACTTCGAGCTCTGGGCCGACTGGCGCATCATGTCCATCACGGGCGATTCCGGCCTCTACCTTCGCGGCGCGCCGCAGGTTCAGATCTGGGATGCCCACAATCAGTGGGGGATCGGCTCGGGCGGTCTCTACAACAACAAGAAGAATCCCTCGCAGGCGCTGAAGATCGCCGACAAGCAGGTGGGTGACTGGAATCGTTTCCATGTCATCATGAAGGGAGACAAGGTCACGGTGTGGCTCAATGGCGTCCTCGTCGTCGACAACGTGACGCTTGAGAACTACTGGAATCGTTCGCGTCCGATCTTCGCGAAGGAGCAGCTTGAGCTCCAGTGCCATGGCGATCCGACCGAATGGCGCAACATCTTCATCCGCGAGCTTCCCGTCACGACGGTCGATCCTGCGCGCATCGGCGTCTGCAGCTGGAGCTGGCAGAAGTCGTACAAGGGCGTTGCCGAGGAGATGGAGAAGGCCGGCATCAAGGGCATCCACCTCGCGCTCGGTCCGCTCATCTTCCCTGACGAGCGTCACGGTGCGGCCGAGGGCGCGGAGGCGCTTGCTTTCGTGAAGGAGCAGGTCAAATCGGGCAAGTGGAACCTCATGTGCACGATGATCGGTACGATCGGCGAGGACTACTCGACGCTCGAGACGATCAAGAAGACCGGTGGCATCGTCCCGGACGAGCACTGGGCCAAGAATCAGGAGATCGTCACCAAGGGCGCGAAGCTCACGCAGGAGCTCGGCTGCAAGTACATGTCGCTTCACGGTGGCTTCCTCGACGAGAGCGATCCCGTCGCGTTCAAGAAGTACGTCGAGCGTGTCAGCTGGATGCGTGACGAGGCGAAGAAGTACGGCGTCACGATCATTCTCGAATCCGGACAGGAGACGGCCGAGGATCTCGCAAAGTTCATGCAGGCCGTGCCCGGCGTCGGCATCAACTTCGATCCTGCGAACATGATTCTCTACGCCAAGGGTCAGCCGATGGAGGCGCTCCGCACGCTCATCCCGTGGATCAAGCAGGTCCACATCAAGGACGCGCTCCTGACCCAGAAGCCCGGCACCTGGGGCACGGAAGTCGCCTGGGGTGATGGCGAGGTTGGCGGACGCATGTTCCTCTCCGAGCTCAAGGCGCTTGGCTACAAGGGCAACTATGTGATCGAACGCGAAGGCGGCAACGCCCGCGTGAAGGAAATCAACCAGGCAAAGGAACGTCTTACCAAATGAAAACGAACAGAAGAGAATTCCTGAAAGCGGCCGGTGCGTTCGGCGCCTTCAACCTCATCCCGGCCCGCGTGCTGTGGGGCGCGACGGCGCCGTCCAACCAGCTCACGCGCGCGCTTATCGGCTTTGGCGTGATCGCGCACAGCGAGAACCACCTGCCTTACAAGGGCTCGCGTCTCGTGGGCCTGTGCGATCCGTTCGACTACCGTGTCCAGCAGGGCATTGCCTGCGCGGAGAAGGCGGGCTGGGGCAAGATCAAGGCCTACAAGAACTTCCTCGAGCTCCTCGCCGATCCGGGCGTGGACATCGTCCACATCTGCACGCCGCCGCACTGGCACGGCGTCCAGAGCGTGATGGCCGCGAAGGCCGGCAAGGACATCTGGTGCGAGAAGCCGATGACCCGCACGGTTGGCGAAGGCAAGCGTGTGATGGAGGTCGTACAGGCCCAGAAGCGCATGTTTCGCATCAACACGTGGTTCCGCTTCAAGGATCCGTTCTACGGTTTCGGCACGCCGGTGAAGCCGATTCGCCAGATGGTCGAGAATAATCTGGTCTCGGGCAAGGGTGAACCGATGCGCTGCGTGTTCGGCGTCGGCCAGGGCTTCAGCTGGAAGTTCGGCTGGTCCGGTCGCGTCAACCCGACCGTGGATCCGATTCCGAAGGGCTTCGACTACGAGATGTGGCTTGGTCCGGCGCCGTGGCGTCCGTACAGCGACCACCGCGTGGGCACCTCGTTCCGCGGCTACTGGGACTACGATTCCGGCGGTCTCGGCGACATGGCCCAGCACTATCTCGATCCGTTGCAGTACCTCCTCTGCAAGGATGACACGAGCCCGGTCAAGATCGACTATCAGGGTCCGAAGCAGCATGCTGAGACGGTCGGCCGCTTCAACCGCATCACGCTCACCTACGCCGACGGCACCGAGGTCATCCTCGACGGTGACGAGTCGCTCAAGAACGAGCCGTTCCTGAAGGGCACGAAGGCGACGGTGTGGCCCGTGAAGCTGCCGGACGGCACGATCCGCACCTGGACGACACCCGAGCAGGCGAAGAGCCAGATGTTCACGATGACGGACAAGGACGGCAAGGCGATGGACGTCCGCGGCATTCTCAAGGATCTCCCCGATCCTGCGCCGCAGGTGACGGACTTCATGGAGTCCGTCCGCGAACGCAAGACCTTCGCGCTCAACGAGTCCAACGGCTTCCGCTCCTCCACGATGTTCAACCTCGGCATCGTCGCGTGGCGCCTCGGCCGTGACTTCGAGTTCGATCCTGTCACGCTGCACGCGAAGGACGATCCCGCGGCGGAACGTCTCCTCTACCAGGGCATGCGCGAGCCGTGGGCGAAGGAAATGGCGAATTGAGAATGAAGAATGGAGAATGAAGAATGATGGAATTCAGAAATCTGCTTGTCGGGCTGGTGGCGGCGGGAATGCTGGCGGGATGCGCCTCACTGGGAGGGGGGGCGCCCGCGTCCCCCCAGTCCCCGAAGAAGGAACTCACCGAGCCGGAGATGGTTCAGCTGACGGATCCGAATCCGTTCGCGAACTATGCGCCCGCGATGGAGAGCTCCGTGGAATATCCGTTGACGGTGAACTGGCAGGACGATCACAAGGCCGAAGTCGCCGAGGCGACGAAGCCCGAGACGCTTGCGAAGTTCCTCGAGAGCGATCTCACGGCGGGCAAGCTCCTTGCCGAGGTCAAGGAGGCCTACAAGACCGAGCCGATCGTCATGATGCAGATCGCGTCGATCTCGCAGCTGGTGATGTGTCCGAAGTGTCCGAAGGCGCCGAAGAACCGCGCGAAGTGGACGGCGGCGTTGCTCGCCGCGGCGAAGGACGCGCCCGACACCTATCGTCAGATGTTCTTCCTCGACCAGCTCCGCTGGTGCGGACACGCCGACGAGGCGGATGCCGTTCGTGCGATCGGCAAGGCGTCGAAGGACAAGGCCGTGAAGGACTTCGCCGAGCAGGTCGCCCAAGAGCTCGCGAAATGAAGCTTGCGCAGATCTCGGCTTGGCTCGACCGCGAACTGGAGCTTTCGAAGTTCGACGACGTGTCGAACAACGGGCTCCAGATCGCGCGTGAAGGCGACGACGTCAAGGTCGTCGCCTTTGCCGTTGACGGATCGGTCGCCTCGGTCAACGCTGCGGCCGCCGCGGGGGCGCAGCTTCTCGTCGTCCATCACGGCATCAGCTGGGGTGGCGGCATCCGGCGTCTGACCGACGGGGCCTACAACGTCGTCAAGGCGGCGATGGACGTGAACCTGGCGCTGTATGGCGTGCATCTCCCGCTCGACGCGAGCAAGAAGTACGGCAACAACTGGGAGATCGCGAGGTTCCTCAAGCTCACGAACGTCCGGCCGGCCTTCAACTACCACGGCAACGTCATCGGCGTCATCGGCACGTCGACGCGTAACGCGACCGTGACCCTTGGCACGCAAACGATCAAGCAGTCGAAGAATCAGACAATCGGCATCTGTTCCGGCGGCGCGGGCGACTTCGGCGCGGAGGCGAAGCTTCTCGGCTGTGACCTCTATGTCACCGGCGAGGCGAGCTGGGGTGATGTGATCGCTGCAGAGAACGTCGGTGCGAACATGGTCTGCTGCGGACACTACGAGACCGAGACCTTCGGAGTCAAGGCGCTGTCCAAGGCACTCGCCAGGTCTCACAAGATCAAGACGAAGTTCATCGATCGCATTTGAGAATATGCTATAATTCAGTATCGTTTACAAAGAGGGATACTGAATATGCAGAAGACGATGATTCTGGCGGCCGCCGTGCTGGCGGGCGTCTCCGTGGTCGCCGAAGAGAAGGCGTTGAATGACTGGGAGAATCCCGCGGTCAATTCCATCAACCGCATGCCGGCTGCGACATATGCGGTTCCGCTGGCCGATGCGACGGCGGCGCTGACGGATGACCTCGAACCCGTGACGCCGTACAAGAAGTCCCTGAACGGCGATTGGAAGATCAAGTGGGTCGGCGATCCCGCGCGGCGTCCGACGGACTTCTTCAAGCCCGATTTCGACGATTCCGACTGGAACACGATCGACGTGCCGAGCTGTGTCGAGATGCGCGGCTACGGCGTTCCGGGCTACACCAATGTCAGGTATCCGCATCAGAACCTCTCGAATCCGAAGGACGGCGGTTTCGCGACGATCGTCGACCGTGATACGGGACGTGCGGACTACAATCCCGTCTCCTCCTACCGTACGACCTTCACCGTGCCCGAGGCCTGGAAGGGCCGCGAGGTCATCCTGCGCTTCGACGGCGTCTATTCCGCCTACTACGTGTGGGTGAACGGACAGAAGGTCGGCTATGCCGAAGACTCCAAGCTTCCC
>CALZAJ010000010.1 GCA_945613785.1 uncultured Verrucomicrobiota bacterium
GTTCAGACCGCACACCGCCGCTCGCCTTATGTGGGTGCGCTCTGTGCGGACGCTCGGACAGGCCGCATCCTCATCTCCGACAACGCCGGCGCCGAGGCCTATCCGGCCAGCCTAACGAAGCTGATGACGCTCTTGCTTGTCCTTGAGGACGTCCGAGCGGGACGCTACACGCTTGACACGATGGCCACGGCGACGCCTGACGTCAATCGCTGTGAAGCGAGCTGGGTCGGCATTAAGGTCGGCGAGAAGATGTCCATTCGAGACCTCTGCTACTCGCTGATGGTGGAGAGCGCGAATGACGCAGCCATTGTACTGGCGGTCCATTCGGCCGGGTCCTTCGATGCGTTTGTCCGTCGGATGAACGAGCGGGCCCTGGAGCTTGGCATGCGCAAGACGCATTATTACAATCCGAACGGATTGCCTCCCAATGCGTCCAAGCGCTATTCCTGGAAGAACTTCAACGTGACGACCGCGTTTGATCAGCTGCAGCTGGCGCTGGCCCTGTTGCGTCTTCCCGAAGTGGTGACCTTCACGTCCGTGAAGACCTGCGACCTCATCAAGACGCCTGGCGGTCTCCGCGTCAATGTCACGCGGCGCGTCAATGAGCCGGTCGTACAGACGAGGCTGAGGCCGGGCGAGAGTATCGTCAAGCAGCTCTGCAACCACAACAACGTGATGGTGAAGGACAAGCAGAAGATTTTCAATCCTGACGGCACGGAGGCGGTGGATGGCATGAAGACGGGTTACATCAATGCCGGCGGTTCCTCGATCATCATCACAGGGACGCGTCGTGGCGAGCGCGCGGTAGCGATTGTGTTGGGGTCGTCCTCTTCGAAGGAGCGT
Source organism: uncultured Verrucomicrobiota bacterium (assembly GCA_945613785.1). GTDB lineage: Bacteria > Verrucomicrobiota > Kiritimatiellia > RFP12 > UBA1067 > UBA1067. The sequence goes on from CALZAJ010000010.1 coordinate 844, forward strand.
GACGAGCACGCCTCGCGACTGATTTCGGACGCCTTGGGCGCCTTGGCCTGGTAAGGGCCCGATCTCTCTCTTCCTCAGAGGAACCGCAGCGCGATTTGCTTGAAGATGTCGCTCTTGCGGATTGGCCAGAGGCGGGTTGGAAGTTCGGCTTCCAACGGATCCTGAATGAAACTCGGAAGGTCGGGCAGGAAGTCCAGACCCGTCAGGTCTTCGATTTCATCGATCGTCGCAAGGTAGCGTGTCGGCCAGGCGCTCCAAGGGACATTTTGGTCGAAGATGACGGCCTGCACCCGAATGTCGAGGCCTTCTTGGGCGACAATGATCTGATAGAACTTTCGCGGCAGATCGATGTTGGTGCCGCTCAGCGTCTCATGATTGGGACTCGGGATGCAGCCGACGATGACCCAGATCTCGCCCCAACGGGCGGTCCAGAGCTCAGCGATGCGATGTTCGACGTCACGCCAGACGCCGCGGTTGAGCGAGGGGCTCTGCGGCGCGATGTTGCTCATCAGGAAGGTGGCGCGCTGCTGGGCCTCGCCGAAGCGTGAGGCGATGGCGAAGTTGGGCGCCATGTGTCCGCGATCGTAGCCGCTCTTGGTGTAGTCGCCGGGAAGCGGGGCCCGGTCGGCGGAACTGTCGCGGGAGAAGTTCGGACGCTCACCAGGATCAAATCGACTGGCGGCGGGAACGTGGTAGGCGACCCAGACGGGATGGCGCAGTTTCGGGGACCACCCGACTTGGAACTCGCCGCGGTCGAGGATGACGATGTCATCGGGGGCCGGGGCGGACGTCCTGACGGGGGCACCTGCAAAAAGCGTCTGCCCCGTCGGGGCCTCTTCGTCATAGGTATAGACGACATCGCGCCCGGTCAGTCCCAGGGCGTCCGTCAGGTCACCCAAGGGATTGCCGAAGAAATAGAGAGGCCCGGTGATGATGCCGGGCCAATTGTCCTCGCGGGTGGCGAGCCACCGACGAGGATGATGGACGAACCAAACGCCGAGGATTCCCCAAGCGGTCAGAAAGGCAGAGAGTCCGAGCGCGCCGAAAAGGGCAATCCTCCGCTTGGCGGAGCCCCTTTTCCCCTTGCGACCCTTTTTCTCGCTGCGTTTCTTCTTCTTGCTCATAGATCTCCGAGCTCAATGCGGATGGTCCGGCTCTTGAGCGCCTGGGTGCGGCTGCGGGAGTCATCTCCCGCGCCGTGCCGGACGACGCCGTCCTCCTGATTGGCCTCAGGGACCGTAAGCTTGGCACCGCACGCGGGGCATTCGGTCTCGAGACCGATCATGTCCAGGGACGCCTCGATTTCCGTGCTGCATGAAGGGCAGAGGAAGCTGGTGAATCCTTCGTCTTTCATATCAGAGTCCGAGCTTGGTCGCGCTGCGCCACGCGTAGTACTTCTTGAGCTTGAGCTTCTTCGCGGCGGCTTCGTCGCAGAAGATCCAGCAGTCGTTGTGGGCCTGAAGGGCCGACGCCGTGCAGAACTGGCTCATCGGGCCTTCGACGCAGCCCTTGAGCGCATCCTGCTTGTTCTCGCCGAAGGCGAGGAGGATGATCTTCTTGGCTTCGCAGATCGTGCCGACGCCCATTGAGAGCGCGCGGGTCGGGACCTTGCTCATGTCGCCGCCGAAGAAGAGACGGGCGTTGTCCTTGATCGTCGAGGGCGTGAGGTAGACGACCGACGTGCGCGAGGCGAGCGAGGTGCCCGGCTCGTTGAACGCGATGTGTCCGTCAGAACCAATGCCGAGCACCTGGATGTCGATGCCGCCGGCTTTCTTGATCTGGGCTTCGTACGCCTTGCATTCCTTCTCGGGATCCTTGGCGAGGCCGTTGAGAACGTGCGTGTTCTTGATCTGGATGTCGATCTTCTTGAACAGGTTCTCGTTCATGAAGTAGCGGTAGCTCTGGTCGTGCGTGCCCGCGAGACCATAATATTCGTCGAGGTTCCAGCTCTTGACCTGCTTGTAGGAGACCTTCTTGGCCTTGACGGCCTTGGCCATCTCATCATACATGCCGACGGGCGTGGAGCCCGTGGCGAGGCCGAGCACAAGTTTCGGATTCTTCTTGACGGCGGCGGTGATCATGTCAGCCGCGAGCTTCGCTGCTTCGGCCTTGTTCTTGCAGATGACGACTTCCATTTTGTTTATTACCCCTTTTGATAGGATTTGATAGAATTCGCGTGTTATAGTTAGATTATACTCTCTGCGTCAGTCAATGTAAAGAGGCGCGATCGTGCGCGGTGTGCGCGGCGCCGCGGGCTGGGTCGCCGTCGGCTGGTCTCCCTTGGCGGGCGGCGTTTTACGCGACTCGGTCTGCACCTCCGTCTCTGTCCGTTCCGTCGCCGGGACAGTCATGGTCGCGCGATAGAGGGCGCGAACGCCGGCGAGCAAGAGCCAGAGAATGACGAATGCGCCGACGGCCAGCACGAGCAGACGCCACACGGCCGGCGGAATGTTGATCTTGAAGGAGGGAAGCCGTCTCGGCTCGTCGTCAATCGGCATCGGTGCGGCGTAGCGGGAGGGACCGCGCGTCACGGGCCTTTCGGGCTCGGGCAGCGGACTCGGCTCGGGCTGGTCGTAGGAACGGCGAGGCTCGGTTGCCGCGGCAGCGGGTTCGTAGTTGAAGGAGAAGAGAGTGTCGTCCGCGGGTTTCGGCGGTTGGGGGGGCGTCATAACGGGTTCTTCGACGACCGGCGCGGGTGCGGGTTCAGGCGCGGGTGCGGGTTCAGGCGCGGGTGAGGGTTCGGGCGCGGGTGCGGGTTCAGACGCGGGTGCGGGTTCAGGCGCGGGTGCGGGTTCGGGCGCGGGTGCATCTGCCGGTTCACGCATGCGGATGGTCGCCGGACGGTTGCCGTTGAAGATCTCCATGAACTCGTTGACGAGAGGCTTCGCCTCGATGCCGACGGCTTCGCAGTAGAGCTTGACGAAGCCGCGTCCGTAGATCGGGGCGGCGATCTTCGAAAAGTTCTCGTTCTCGAGGTCTGCGAGCATCTGCTCCATCACGTGCGTCGACTGGGCGATGTCCTTGAGCGTGAGTCCCTTGGCCTCGCGCGCCTTGCGCAGCGTGTATCCGAATTCGATCATACCTGTTCCTCCGTGTCGACGGCGAGTCCTTCGTCGTCGGTGGGTGCAGCGGTGTCGTTTACGGCATCGGCGGCACTTGCCGCGTCGCCTCCGTTGAAAATTGCGAGAAGCTGGTTCTGGTCCAGCAAGATCGTGCGCGGACCCGCTCCGCTCTGGGGCGCGATGACGCCTGCGTCCTCGAGCTTGTCGCAGAGCTTGGCCGCATGGTTGTAGCCGATGCCGAGGCGACGCTGGAAGTGCGAGACGGACGCGCGGTTCGTGTTGATGATGCACTCGAGCGCGCGCTTGAAGAGGTCCGCATCCTCGCTCGCCTTGACCATCTCGCGGCTGCTCGGGACGTCGGCGGATTCCTCGGGCTTCTGCTGGTTGTCGGGGTCGTCCTCGTTGGAGGCGAAGGGGTCCTCGATGCCCGCTTCCTTGACGCGGCCGAGCTTCGTCGCGAACTTCTCGTCGAACTCGACAGTCGAGTGCTCTTCGATGAACGCGGTGACGTTCTGAATCTCCTCGTCGCTGATCCAGGCGCCTTGCGCGCGGATGAGGAGTCCGTCCTTGCCGCGGAAGAGCATGTCGCCGCGGCCGATCAGGTTTTCCGCACCGGTATCGTCGAGAATCGTGCGCGAGTCGACGGAGGAAGCCGTCTTGAAGGCGACGCGGCCCGGAATGTTGGCCTTGATCGCGCCGGTGATGATCTTCGCGTCCGGACGCTGTGTCGCGAGGATGAGGTGGATGCCCGCCGCGCGCGCCTTCTGGGTGATACGCTGGATGTCGGGATTCACTTCCTTGCCGCACTGACCGATGAGGTCGGCCGCTTCGTCGATGATGATGACGATGTAAGGGACGGTCCTGGGCATGTCGTTGCCGACCTCGGTGTCCTGTCCGAACATATCCGTCTGCGTGAAGCTCTTGCGGTGGTTGAAGTCGTAGATGTTCCTGACCTTCGCGCGGGCGAAGAGCTTCAGACGCTTCTCCATTTCCGCGACGGCCCAGTGGAGCGAGAAGACGACCTTGCGGTTGTCGGTGATGACAGGGACCAGCAGGTGCGGGATGTTCGAGTAGGGCGTGAATTCGACGCACTTGGGGTCGACCATGATCAGCTTGAGCTGCTCGGGCGTGCGCGTCATCAGCAGGCCGCTGATGAGCGAGTTGAGGCACACCGACTTGCCCTGGCCGGTCGCACCGGCGACGAGCATATGCGGCATCGTCGCGAGGTCGGCCACGAGTTCCTTGCCGTCCGCGCGCTTGCCGAACAGGAGCGGCAGTTCGGCCTTCGCGTTTCTCCAGGCGTCGGATTCGAAAATCTCGCGGAAGGTGATGCCGGCGGGCTTCACGTTCGGCACCTCGATGCCGATCGCCTCTTCTCCGGGAATCGGGGCCTCGATACGGAGGGACTTCGCGTGGAGCGCGCCCTTGAGGTTGTCCTGGAGACCGGTCACCGTCGCGTAGCGTGTGCCGGGGGCGAGCATGATCGCGTACTTGGTCACGACCGGACCCTGCACCGTGTAGCTCATCGTTGCGTCCACGCCGAAGAGCTTCAACGTGTCGATGAGACGCTGGCTCGTCGTGCCGACATCGCTGTGGTCGGCCGTCGAGGCCTTGCGCGGTGCGAGCAGGGAGACGGGCGGCAGGATGTACGGGCCCTTGTCGGCGACGGGCTCGGAGGCGGCGGACGCCGCGGCCGCGGGCTGGGCCTTCGGGGCCGGTGCCGGGACCATCGGTGCGGCGGTAGGCTGGGCGGGCGCCGCGGCACGGAGGCGGGCCGCTTCCTTCTCCTGACGGAGACGTTCCTTGGCGTCCTCGCGCTCCTGGCGGATGCGTTCCTTCTCGGCTTCGCGCTCCTGACGCGCGCGTTCCTTCTCGGCCCGCGCCTGCTCCTTCTCGACCCGCGCCTGTTCGCGGGCCGCTTCCTTCGCCCGCAGCGCGGCCAGGTAGGCCTCCTGCTGCTCGTCGTAGTTGTCGTCTCCCGGCTGGGGCTCGCGTACGCCGTTCACGGACTTCACGGTCGCCCAGCGGTAGAGGGCGACGAAGAAGGCCAGGAGGTTCTCAAGGCCGATTGCTGCGACCAGCGAAACCGCCATCACGATGCTGACGATGATCGAGGCGCCGAAGTTGGACAGGAGTTGGCAGAGCAACCGCGTCATGAGGAGATAGCCCAGCACGCCGCCCGCGTTAGAGAGGTTCAGGTGATCCTTGTCGAGGAGGACCTTGAGACCGGGCGCGTGCTCCTGCAACACCTGGACGAGGCAGGAGGCGCAGAGCAGGAACAGGAGGAACCAGAGCCACTTGCGGTTCGGACGGATTCGACGGCCCGCGACCAGCAGGATGCCGGAGAACAGGCAGACGACCGGCACGATCCAGATCGCCAGGCCGAAGAAGAGGTAGCCGTAGTATGCGAACCCGTCGCCCAGCGAGCCGATCCAGTTGCTGCTCGGCATCGGCGGCGAGGCGAGGCCGGTGATCGGCGAACGCCAGTCGTAGGTCAGCAAGGCGACGAGCGGGAAAAGGGCGGTCGGGAAGAGCAGCCAGCCGAAGAGGATCTTCTGGGCCGGCTGACGGGTCGAACGGTCGTCGGAATTGCGATAGTCGTCGGTCATTTTGTCGGAGTCGTCTGTAAGGCGTTCTGAACGGTCGTCACCGTGGCTTCGACGTCGCGCGAGCGCCAGTCGTTCGACGGTTTCATGGTATGGTAGATGATCAGGGCGAGGGCGAGCGACAGAACCTTCAGCCTGAAGTTGTGGGTGACGAGGCGCGTCATCCGCTCGAAGAGACTCGAATCGCCGGTTTCCTGTTTCATCGTGTGCCTCCCTTCGAGAGCTTCGCCAGCAGGTTCTTCAGCGGCAGTTTCATGAGTCCGAACATGCCGGCCTCGCGGGAGTCCTGCGGCATCGCGTTGGAGATCCATCGCAGAAGGGGACCCTCGATGCCCTCGCCCTCGTAGCGGGAGATCTTGCCGTTGTGGGCGATGGAAATCGCGCCCGACTCCTCCGAGACGACGGCCACCAACGCGTCCGTCTCCTCGGAGAGTCCGACCGCCGCACGATGGCGCATGCCGTGTTCGATGAGGTCCGGGTTGTTGGAGACGGGGAAGATGCAGTGGGCGGACGAGATGCGCCCGTCCCGCATGACCATGCCGCCGTCATGCAACGGCAGCGGCGGCGTGAAGATGCTGCGGACGAGTTCCCGCGTGAAGATCGCGTCCGTCGTCACGCCCGTCCGCTCGTAGCTGCGGAGCGAGATGCCGCGTTCGAAGGCGACCAAGGCGCCCATCCGCTCCTTGGACAGCGCCATCAGCGTCTCCACGATGTACTCGGGCGTCGCCGCGCCGTCGGCCTTGTGCTTGGGCTTGTCGAAGTAGCCGAAGGCACCGACCGTCATGAGAATGCGGCGGATCTCGGGCTGGAAGATCACGACCGTCGAGACCGCGATGTACATCAACAGCACCTGGACGATGCGTGTGAGCACGTCGAAGTGGAAGAGGTACGAGAACGCGATCAGCAGGGCCGCGAGAATGCCGATGCCCGACAGGGCCTGGCCGAAACGGGAACCGCGCGCGCCTTTGAGGATCGCGTAGATGACGAGGTAGAGGATCGCGACCTGGAAGATCGCAGAGAAGGGAATCGAATCGTAGATGGCCGAGAGATGGTTCATGCTTCCGGCTTCTCCTCCGTGCCTTTGACGAGGGCCTCGACGTCACGCCCGTCCATCGTCTCCTTCTCCAGAAGCGTCTTCGCCAGCAGCTCGAGCTTGTCGCGGTTCTCGTTGATGAGCTTCTCCGCCTTGGCGTAGGCCGTGCGGATCATCTCGGAGACTTCGGCGTCGATCGCCTGCGAAGTCGCCTCGCTGTAGGCAGGCGGAAGCTCCGCCGCGGAGAACGCGTTCTGCTCGCTGAAGCTCTGGAAGCCGAAGCGGTCGCTCATGCCGAAGCGACAGACCATGCCGCGGGCGATGTCCGTCGCCTGACGGATGTCCTGGGCCGCGCCTGTCGAGACATCGCCCGTGAAGATCTTCTCCGCGATGCGCCCGCCGCAGCAGAGCACGATCTCATCCAGGAAGTAGCCCTTCGTATGGTTCAGGACGTCCTGTTCAGGCAGCGCCATCGTCGCGCCCAGGGCGCGTCCGCGCGGAATGATCGTCACCTTGTGCAGCGGGTCCGCGTTCGGCAGCAGGACCTGCAGGAGCGCGTGACCCGCCTCGTGCCAGGCCGTCGTCTCGCGATCCTTCTGCGAATAGCCGGCCGACTTGCGTTCGCGGCCCCACAGGACCTTATCGCGCGCCTCGTCAAGCGTCGCCATGTCGACGGCTTCGAGCTGCTTGCGGACCGCCAGGAGCGCCGCCTCGTTCAACAGGTTCGCAAGGTCCGCCCCCGAGAAGCCCGGCGTGCCGCGCGCCACACGCTGAAGATCGGCGTCCGGACCGAACTTGATCTTCGCGCCGTGCAGCGCCAGGATCTGCTCGCGGCCCTTGAGCGTCGGCAGTTCGACGCTGACCTGACGATCGAAGCGCCCGGGACGCAGCAAGGCGGTGTCCAGCGTGTCGGGACGGTTCGTCGCGGCGATCACGATGACGCCTTCATTCGCGTCAAAGCCGTCCATCTCCACCAGCATCGTGTTGAGCGTCTGCTCGTATGCGTGGTTGCCGCCGATCGCGCCCGCCCCCGTGCGCTTCATGCCGATCGAGTCGATCTCGTCGATGAACACGATGCAGGGCGCCTTCTTCTTGGCCTCCGCGAACATGTCGCGCATGCGGCTCGCGCCGACGCCAACGAACATCTCCTCGAAATCGCTGCCGGAAATCGCAAAGAAGGGCACCTGTGCTTCGCCGGCAATCGCCTTCGCGAGCAGCGTCTTTCCTGTGCCGGGCGGACCCACCAGGAGGACGCCCTTCGGGATGCGGCCGCCGAGCTTGCGGAACGCGTCGGGCTTGCGGAGGAACTCGACGATCTCCTGAACCTCCTCCTTCGCCTCGTCAATGCCCGCCACGTCGTTGAAGGTGACCTTCTTCTTGTCTTCCTTGCCGTTCAGCAGCTTCGCGCGGGACTTGCCGAAACCGAACATGCCGTCCCCGCCGACGCGACGCGCGAACAGGAAATAGAATACGGCGATGAAGCCAAGGAAGAAGATCAGCTGCGTGACGAACGGGGACATCGCACTGCGACGCTCCTCGACCTTCACCTGGCAGTTGCGCTTGAGCAGATCCTTCATCAGCGCCTCGTTCTCGCCCGGCACGAGCGGCACGCGATACTTGACGAGGACGGGCTTGCCGTCGGCCGTCAGCTCGCCGGTCTTCATCTCGCCCGTTAGGAACGTCTGCCCCTCGTCGCGATCCAGAAAACGGACGAGCGGCTCGACGATTCGCTGTTCGTTGAGCGCCTTGTAGAAATCAACCTGCGTCAGATCCAGGACCGACGGCTTGTTGGGGTTCATCTGGTAAAGCGCGAGGAACGTCAGCGCGATTGCACCGATAATGAGCCAGGATTTGGTAGGATTTGTGGACTTTTTCTCCATGTTCTAAATTATATCAAAAAGGCTATTGCTTTTGTAGGGGAAATAGAGTAATATTCCCGTGTTTTTTTAAACATAATTGGAGATTATTCCGTCATGGCAGTTACAGAAACCACCACCATTTCCTGGGGCTCCCGCATCAGCGGTTCTTTTAAGGGCATCCTTGTCGGTCTCGGCCTTTTCATCGCCGGGTTTCCGCTCCTCTTCTGGAACGAAGGTCGCACGGTGACCGCGACCAAAACGAATGAAGAAGGTGCCGCGAGCGTCGTCGAAGCCGAAGTCGGCTCAATCGATCCCGCGCAGGAAGGCGCCCTCATCCACCTCATCGGTGAGGCGACGACCGATGCCGTCCTGAAGGACGACGAATATGGCGTTTCTACCACGGCTTTCCGTCTTTCTCGCAAGGTTGAGATGTATCAGTGGGTCGAAAACACCGAGACGCACGAAGAAAAGAAGCTCGGGGGTAAGATTGAACGGACGACGAAGTACACTTATTCGAAAGAATGGTGCCAGAATGCTGTGAATTCTGATAGTTTCAAGGAGTCTGGACACATCAATCCGCCGGCCCGTCGTGCGCTCGGTTCCGATTCCATCTATGCCGCCACCGCCAAGCTCGGCGTCCGTAACCTGACGGCCAGCCAGATCAAGAGCATCAGCGGCTCTGAGACGCTCGTGATGAAGTACAACCCCGTCACCACCAATGAGTTCTTCGAGGTCACCAACGTGCCCGAACCGAAGATCGGCGACATCCGCGTGACTTTCACGGTCGTCAAGTCGCCGAAGGAAATCACCGTGGTCGCCGCTCAGAAGGGTGATTCCTTCATGGCCTACACGACGAAGGGCACGAAGAAGTCGATCTCTCACGTCATGTCGGGCGCCGTTGATGCCGCCGGCGTCTTCGCGGCGGCTGAGCGCGGCAACATGATGATGGCTTGGATTCTCCGCCTGGTCGGCTTCCTGATGATGTATATCGGCGTCAAGATGGTCCTCGCGCCGCTCCAGGTGCTGGCGGACGTCGTTCCGTTCATCGGTTCGATCGTCGGCTTTGGCACCAGCCTGGTCGCTTTTGTGGTCGCTGCTCCGTGCGCGCTCGTCACGATCGCCATCGCCTGGTTCTTCTACCGTCCGGTGCTCTCGTGCATCCTTCTCGCGATTGCCGGCGGCATCATCTACTTCGTCTGGTCCAAGAAGAAGGCGAAGACGGCCGCTGCTGTCGCGAACGCGCCCACGGCCGCGTAATTTGACTCCGCTTGAGCGAAAGTATGGTATAATGGCGGTATGAAGACTATTCTTTGTGCCGCCGTTACTCTTTTCTCCTCGGTCCTGATCGCTTCGCCGGCTGAATATGCCGCCGATGTTTCGACGCCCGAGGCCCGTGCAGCCCTCGTCAAGCGCCTGTGGGCCCACGACGAGAAGGCCGAGACGAAACTCTGGCCCGAAGGCAAGACGCCCCTCAAGGTCAGCGACAAGCCGATCAAGTTCCTCGAGCACGAGCTCTGGCAGAGCAATCTCGTGGTGACGGACATCAACGAGCCGTTCTTCACCTTTTTCCCCGCGAAGGGCGAGGGACCCCGTCCCGTCGTGGTCGTCCTCCCCGGCGGCGGCTATCTGCAGCTCGGCTGGAACAAGGAAGGCACCGAGGTCGCCGAATGGCTGAACGGGCTCGGCTTCTCCGCCGCCGTCCTCCTCTATCGCGCGCCGAACCAGCGTGACGCCGCGCTTTGCGACGTCCAGCGCACGATCGGCATCCTGCGCAGCAAGGCGGCGGACTACAATGTCCGTCCCGACCGCATCGGCGTCATCGGCTTCTCCGCCGGCGCCAACCTGGCGGTCCGCTCGGCCACCAACTGGCGCACGCGGCTCTACGACCGTATCGATGCTGCGGACGACGTTTCCTGCCGTCCCGACTTCCAGCTGCCGATCTATCCGTGGGACCTCCTCCCGTGCCTCAAGAAGGCGCCGAACGGCTGGCCTGAAGTCTGGGAGACGAGCGGCGAGATGAAGCTCGATCCCGCCTATCCGGTCGACGCCCAGACCCCGCCGGCCTTCATCGTCCAGGCGCAGGACGACTTCTGCCAGATCGAGACTTCGATCGGCTACTACCTCGCGCTCCGCAAGGCCGGCGTCCGTTCGGCGCTCCACGTCTATCCCGACGGTGGCCACGGCTACGGACAGCGTCGGATGGACAAGGCCATCGACCACTGGAACGACGTTGCGGCCGAGTGGCTCAAGACCTTCGTGAAGTGATGAAGGCCGGCCTGGTCCTCGAAGGCGGGGCGATGCGCGGACTCTTCACCGCGGGCGTCCTTGACGTGTTCATGGAGCACGGCCTCGTCTTCGACGGACTCGTCGGTGTCTCAGCCGGCGCCTGCTTCGGCTGCAACTACAAGAGCCGTCAGTCCGGGCGAACCATCCGCTACAACAAGCGCTTCGCGAAGGATCCGCGCTACTGTAGCTGGACCTCGCTCTTCACGACGGGCGACCTCTTCAACGCCGAGTTCTGCTACCGCGAACTGCCCCTCAAGATCGATCCGTTTGACAACGCGGCCTTCGTCGCGAATCCGATGGCGTTCCATGTCGTCACGACGGACTGCAAAACGGGTCGGCCCGTCTATACGCGCATCGATTCGGTGGATGAAACGGCGCTCGACTGGATCCAGGCCTCGGCCTCAATGCCCCTCGTCTCCCGTCCGGTCGCCGTCGGCGGGGGACTGCACCTCGATGGCGGACTTTCCGACGGCATTCCCCTCAAGTACTTCGAGTCGATCGGTTACGCTCGCAACGTCGTCATTACCACGCGTCCGCACGGCTACCGCAAGTTCCCGTCCGCGAAGATCGCGCTCCTCAAGCCGTTCCTACGCAAGCACCCTGCGATCTACCGGGCCCTGCGCACGCGTCACGAGTGGTATAACGCGACGCTCGAATACATCGACCGTCGGGTCGCGGCCGGTGCAGCGATTCTGATCGCGCCTGAGGCGCCGCTTCCGATCTCGCGCGTCTGCCACGATCCCGACCGCATGCAGCGTGTCTACGACCTCGGCCGTGCCGCGGGCGAAAAGGCGTTGCAGAAAGTCGTTTCATTTCTGTCCGCGTGATGTCCCGCACCGTCCAGATCACGCTGCGCGCGAATCGGACGCTCGGCACGGCGTCCGATTCGGACGCACTCTTGACACTGACGCCGCTCGGCTTGGTGATCAGCGAGCACATTGACAAAATCAGCTTCTTCGAACCGGCGATCGCGGTTTGCGACAAGACGATCACGCCCGATGCCGTGACCTTTGTCTTGCGCTGCGACGAGGCCCTGGCGAAATCCCTCGAGGAAGTCGTCCGTGGCTTTCGCATCGGTTGCTTCCACATCGCCCGCGAATACAAGCTCGTCTCGACCGATGACCCGGCCCCGATTTTCGCCGAGGGCTTCGAGGTCTGGGAGCTCGCCCCATGAAATGACGATCGGCTGTCCGAGTCGAGTCTTCGCGAAGTTGCCTGTCGGTTGTGAGCGCAACCGACAGGTTCTGCTTTTGGGGATAGACTGTTCGCATCATCAACCAAACAAGTGGAGGTATGCGCATGAACACGAAAAACAACGAATGCTGCTGCAAGAAGATCCGGTCGGTCGCCAAGCTGGAGATCCAGTACGCGCATCGGTTCTACGGATTCAAGGGCGAGGCCCGCTATCTGCACGGACACACCGGCACGCTGAAGCTCGAGGTCGAGGACACGGTCAATCCCGGCGTCAACATGGTCTACCCGTGCAATGAGATCGCAAAGACGGCGTGGGCCGTGCTGCGGAACTTCGATCACGCGCTGGTGTTGCGCGAGGACGATCCGCTCCTGACGGCCGTCCTCTCCGTCTACGAGCATGAGGGCGTCCGCAACGGCACGCCGACCAACACCAACAAGGGCCCTGCGTTCAGGACTTCGCTTTGCACGGCCTATCCCGAGTGCCGTGTGGTGGTCACGCGGGAGACGATGACGGTCGAGGGTTTCATCCGAATCGTCTATGATCTCCTGAAGGACAAGCTCAACCTCGTGAAGATCACCTTCAAGAGCGGATCCAACACGGCCTCGGCCGAATTTCCGTCGCGTCTCACGCTCGACCGGTGTCCCTGTTGCGGAATCGCCCTCAAGGACGGCGTCTGCCCCAAGTGCGGTTACCGCAAGTCGCAGGGCAAGTGTCAGGGCTGATTCAAGGAAGGAGGTGTGATAATGGACGCGAAGAAGTATATCTGCCGCATCTGCGGGTATGTCTACGACCCTGCGGAAAACAACGGCATCGCCTTTGAGGAACTGCCTGCAGACTGGGTCTGTCCAGTCTGCGGCGTCGGCAAGGACGAATTCGAAGAGGCTTACAACGGCTGAGGAGTGGACGAGGGGGTCTGTCCCCCGCCCGGTGTGGGGTCTGTCCCCAGAGTATTTGCCTCGGAAGTGCCCTTGAAGTGTCCGAGATGTGTCCGAAAAAAAGGACGCTAAAAGGACACTCCCGGGACACTTCTTTTTTCTCCTTTTGCCATAATACTCTCGTTTTCCGTGACATTCGCGGAATGGTAAAAGGCAAAGGAAAGCACTCATGGCAAGAACAGCGCGCGTTAAACGGAGGGGTAACGGCATCACCGACTACCATCTCATGTCAAGAACCAATAATCGTCAATTCCTCTTTGATGCTCCAGTAATCAAGGACAAGATCATCGACTCGCTTCGTCGGGCAGCTGAGTTCAGTGGGGTCTGTCCCCGGTCCTACACGACCCTGGACAACCATTTCCACATCGTGGTGACGGTCGACCGTACTCAGGGTCCTGTCCCCGAAGCTGAAATCATCCGTCGCGTCAGCGTGCTGCACGGAGAGGAGGTCGCGGGATGTCTTGAGGCCCGGTGGTTGCGATTGAGGGCGCAGGGGTTGGATAAGCAGGTTGAAGCCGAAATGAATAATTATCGTCGTCGGATGAATGATATAAGTGAATTTATCAAGACCTTTAAGGAACTTGTCAATATTTGGTTCAAGCGCTCGCGCGAGTACTGTGGATCGATTTGGAGCGGACGCTTCACCTCGACGTTGATCGAGAACGGACGGTATCTCGAGGCCTGCAAGCGCTATGTCTATTTCAATGCTCTCCGTGCTGGCATCGTCAAGCGAGCCGCCGACTACCGCTGGTGCTGGTGCGAGGATTTCAATACGGGGTCTGTCCCCGAGGGATGGATGCTGCGGAGGGTGCCGCAGATTTCGGCGGGGAAGGTGTTTGGCAGCTTTGAGTTTGTGAGTGCAACGGCGATGGATCTGGGCGATCGGTTCAGGGCTCGGTCGGTCACGGCGCATCCGGTCGGGGATATTGGCTATTCGACGCATGGATGGAAACTGGCGAAGGAGGTGGCATAAACTGAGGAATCGCCAGAGGATTTAAGGATAGAATTTACGGAAGGACCAGGAGTGGGGTCTGTCCCCGGAGAATCCAGGAGTGGGGTCTGTCCCCGGAGAATCCGAGATCGAGAAGAAGCTCCGCTCCTGAAGCGAGACCGCACCTGCCCCCATTATCCTTTTCTGGGAGGAGAGGAAGGTGTCGCATGACCGGCTGTCGCTTGTCGGGTCTGTCCAAAAAGCAAGCGGCAAGGGGCGTTGTGCCTCTTGCCGCTTCTGCGCTTCTGACGATTGCCGTTACAACTTCGGCCAGAACTTGTCGGAGAGCTTGGAGGGGATGCCAACCTCGCCCTTGTCGAAGCACTCGGCGAGGATCTTCCAGCCGAGGTCGAGCGCCTCTTCGAGCGGGATGTTGACCGAGAGGTCCATCATGCCGGCCTCGAACTTTGCGCCGTACTTGAGGAGCTTCTGATCCCAGGCGGACATCTTGAAGCCCATGGACTGCTTTTCGATCGTCTCCTTGTACTGCGCGTAAAGCTTGATCATCGCGTCCATGACGGTACGGTGGTCTTCGCGCGTATTCTTGTTGACCTGCTGCTTGAGACGCGAGAGGGAGCCGAACGGCTCGATGCGTCCGTTCTTCAGATAGAACTGCCCTTCCGTGATGTAGCCCGTGTTGTCCGGCACCGGATGCGTCACGTCGTCGCCCGGCATCGTCGTCACGGCGAGAATCGTGATCGAGCCCGCGCCATCGAAGTCTACCGCCTTCTCGTAGCGGGACGCAAGCTGAGAGTAGAGGTCGCCCGGATAGCCGCGGTTCGAGGGAATCTGCTCCATCGTGATGGCGATTTCCTTCATCGCATCGGCGAACGAGGTCATGTCCGTCAGGAGGCAGAGGACGTCCTTGCCCTCGAGCGCGAACTTCTCCGCAACGGCGAGCGAGACATCGGGGACGAGCATGCACTCCACCGTCGGGTCGGCGGCGGTGTGGACGAACATCACGGTCTTCGCGAGCGCGCCGGACTTGTCGAGCGTGTTGCGGAACTTGAGGTATTCGTCGTACTTCAGGCCCATGCCGCCGATGATGATGACGTCCGAGTTCGCCTGCAGCGCGATGCGCGCGAGGAGCTCGTTGTACGGTTCGCCGGCCTTCGCGAAGATCGGGAGCTTCTGCGAGACGACGAGCGAGTTGAAGAGGTCGATCATCGGGATGTTCGTACGGACCATGCGGTTGGGCATGATGCGCTTGGCCGGGTTGACCGAGGGCTGTCCGATCGGCGAGGGGTTCTCGTTGATCGCGGGACCTCCGTCACGCGGCTGGCAGGCGCCCGTGAAGGCGCGGCCGAGAAGGGCGTCCGAGAAGGGCACCTTCATCGTCTCGCCGAGGAAGCGCACCTTTGCGGCCGTGTCGACGCCGCGCGCGCCGGCGAAGATCTGCAACGTGACGTTCGGTCCGTCAAGCTTGATGACCTGCGCGAGCGAGGTGCCGGCGCGGGACTCGACCTCGGCGATTTCGTTGTACTTCACGCCTTCGGCGCGCAGCGTGGCGATGGAGCCCGAAAGGGCGTCGATCTTGTGGTAAACCTTGTTATTGAACATCTTCTTTGAGCCTTTCTAGCCTTTCTAGCTGTTCTAGTCGTTCTAGCTTGTCTAGCAATTCTAGGTCTTCTAGAACGCTTAGGCCACCTTTGCCGCTTCGGAGATCTTCGCTTCGAGGGCGGCTTTGCCGGTGTCGAAGCGGGAATCTCCGAACGGCACGTCGTTCCAGTCAATAAAGGTCTGCTGCAGGTCCATGAAGAACTTGCGCATCTCCTCCTTCGTCGCGAGCGTGTAGTCCGAGAGAAGGGCCTTTTCGACGATCTCGAACATGACCTTCTGGCGGGCGACGGGCGTCGTGGCGTCCGCATCGGAGAACGCATTCTGCTGGAGGTACACCGCATCGAGGAACTCGGACTTGAGGTAGGTCGTGAAGTCCGCGAGGGAGGTTCCCTCCTCGCCGACGACCTTCATCATCTGTCCGACCTCATTGCCCTTGCGCAGGATCTTGCGCGCGGCCTCGACGCGGTCCTGCTCGATCACCGAATTGTAGTGGCTCCAGGAGTCGAGCGGGTCGATGGCGGGATAGCGGCGGGCGTCGGAGCGGGCGCGGGAGAGGCCGTGGAAGCCGCCGACGACCTTCAGGGTCGCCTGCGTCACGGGTTCGTCGAAGTTGCCGCCGGCGGGCGAGACGGTGCCGCCGATCGTGACGGAGCCGCAGCTGCCGTCCTTGAGCTTCACGCGACCGGCGCGCTCGTAGAACGCGGCGATGCGGGACTCAAGGTAGGCCGGGAAGGCCTCTTCGCCCGGGATCTCCTCGAGGCGTCCGGACAGTTCGCGCATGGCCTGCGCCCAGCGGGAGGTGGAGTCGGCGAGGACGAGGACGTTGAGCCCCATCTGGCGGAAGTATTCCGCGAGCGTCACGGCCGTGTACACGGACGCTTCGCGCGAGGCGACCGGCATCGAGGACGTGTTGCAGATGATGATCGTGCGCTTCATCAGCGACTGGCCCGTCTTCGGGTCCTTGATCTCCGGGAACTCCTTCAGCGTCTCGACGACTTCGCCAGCGCGTTCGCCGCACGCGGCGGAAATGACGACGTCGACCTTCGCGTAACGCGCGGTCGTCTGCTGGAGGACGGTCTTGCCGGCGCCGAACGGACCCGGAATGCAGTAGGTTCCGCCCACGGCGACGGGGAAGAAGGTGTCGATCGTGCGGACGGTCGTCTCCAGGGTCTCGGTCGGCTCGAGGCGCTCGACGAAGCACTTGATCGGCACCTTGACGGGCCAGCGCTGCATCATCTGCACCGGCACGTCCTTGCCGTCGGGACCCGTCAGCGTCGCGATGGTCTCGGTCACGGTGTAGTCACCGGCGGGCGCGAGGCTCTTGACCGTATAGACGCCGCGGAGGGCGAAGGGGACCATGATCTTGTGGCCGGGCATCGTCTGGTTGTCGAAGATGCCTTCGGTGACCCAGCCGAGGAAGTCGCCGGCCGTCACCTTCGCGCCGACCTGGGCGGTCGGATGGAAGTCCCACTTCCTGTCGCGGGGAAGGCCCGGGAGGTACATGCCGCGCTGGAGGAAGTATTCGGCGTCCTTCGAGATCTTGGCTGCTTCCTTCGCGAGGTCCGCGAGCGGGTTCTGGAGTCCGTCATAGACCTGGGTGAGCATACCCGGCCCGAGTTCGGCGGCGAGCAGCTCGCCCGAGAACTCGACGGTGTCGTCGACCATCAGGTCGGTCGTCGCGTCGAACACCTGCATGTCGCAGCGCGTGCCGCGCACGCGGACAATCTCGGCCATCAGGCGCTTGTCGCCAAGGACGGCGTAGCCGACTTCGTTCTGGGCCACGGCGCCGTCGAAGGCGACGGTGATCATGTTGCCGTTGACCGCTACGATTTTACCTGTCGTTGTCATAAGAGTTGGTAGATGGGAGCTGGTAGTTTGGTAGATGGGGGGGGGGTGGTTAGAAGGTCACCTTTGAGGCGGCGGTCAGGCGGTCGAAGGCCGCATTGCCGGCCTCGGCGGAGATGCACGCGCGCTTGAGGGCGATTCTCAGACGAATCGCGTAGGTGAGCAGGGCGCCCTTGCCGAGCGGCGCGGCCGGCGGCGTGAGTTCGCCGGCGGCATCCCACCAGACGCGATCGAGCAAGTCCTCGCGCTTCGCGACATCCTTCTCCTGGAAGCATGCGAGCACGCGGTTCTTCCAGTAGACGCTGCAACCGTCGGCGGGACGCTTGTACTTCTCGCCGCCGCGGGCTTCGGCCATCGCGTTCTTGAGCTGGGTCTCGAGATCCGTCCATTTCCCCTCGCTCAACGCGCGGAGAACGGACGCCGCCTGGTCGCCGCAGGCTTCGACGAACTTCTCCCAGCTCAGCGGAGCGGGCGCGTCGAGGGTGAGCGTCGGCAGGCTCGAAACGATGTAGTCGGTGGTCATTTGAGCAGGGCTGCGAGGTCGGGACGAAGGCGCTTGGCGAGTTCGCCGGCGATCACCTCGCCAGTGAAGGCGTGCTCGACGCGTCCGCCGTCGAGCTTGACCGCGAAGCCCGTGTCGAGCGCCTCGTCAAGGACGACCTTGACGTTCGGCTGGGCGGCGAGCTGCGCCTTGAGCGCGGAAGCGAGCCTGGCGGGAGCGGCGACTTCGACGGACCCGGTGAGGCCCTTGATCGCGTCGGCGACGAGCGCCGTCACGGTTTTCTCGTCCGCCAGGGCCTTGTCGACGTCCTTGGCGAGGATCTTCTCGAGGAGGGCCGTCACGGCGTCCTTGACCTCGATCACCGTATCACGGGCGGCCTGCTTCACGGTTTCGGCGGCACGCGCCTGGTAATCCAGCGCGGACTTCTCGGCATCCGCCTTGGCGGCCGCCGCGGCCTCGTTCGCCTCCTTCACGATCGCTGCGGCCTTGGCCTTGGCTTCAGCAATGATTCTGTCTGATTCCGCCTGCGCCTTCTCGACGCCGTCGCGGTTGATCTTCTCCAACAGGCTCTGCAAGTCTTCCGACATGGATATTCCTCCAAATAATTAACTGCGATTATACCGCTTTTTCAAGGGACAAGTCAATTGGAAACGAGTTTTACCATGGGTGCGATTTTCTCAGGTGACATCCCTTTGACGGATCATTGACATCCGAGTGCG
>CALZAJ010000011.1 GCA_945613785.1 uncultured Verrucomicrobiota bacterium
CGGGGCTGTTCGTCCGCACGGATCCGGATCATCAGAATTCGCCGCGTCAGGAATATGAACGGATATGATCAGCTGTATCAATGAAACCGTGTCAATAAGTTCAGACCCTTTTCTGCCTCTACTCGCTCAACCAGAACGACAACGAGATCATGGGCTCGATTGCGGGCTGCTTCCAGACGGACGGCTCGTTCCCGCAGCGCGTTCAGGTCGGTTCTGCCTGGTGGTTCAACGACCACAAGCTCGGCATGGAGAAGCAGTTGCGCGACCTCGCGAACCTAAGCTCGCTCGCCGGCTTCATCGGCATGCTGACGGACTCGCGTTCGTTCCTCTCGTACGCGCGCCACGAGTATTTCCGCCGCATCCTCTGCAACGTGATCGGCCAGTGGGTCGAGAACGGCGAGGTCATCGCGGACTTCAAGCTGCTGGGCCAGATCGTCGAGGACATCTCGTTCAACAACACGAACAAGTACTTCGGCTTCGGCCTGTGATTCGCTTCAGCACGCAGCGTCCGAGCAGGACGCACGAGGCGACGACGGAAAGGATCATCGTCAGCCAGTAGGCGGGCACCGTCGGGTGGCAGATCCTGACCAGGCCGTAGGCCGGGATCCAGACGAGGAACGAGGCGATCGCCTGCACGCGGCACACATCGGCCGTCCGGCCGAGTCCGCGCAGCACGCCCTGCAGGACGAGCGTCATCATCTCAAACAGCGTCTTCGCCGCGACAATCGCGACGAGGACGCGTGTCGTTTCGTGGAAGGCTTCCAACGTGACGCGCGCGTTCTTGAGGAACGGATCGAGAATCGGGTCCTGGAAGAGCCAGAGGACCATCACGTAGAGGACGGCGAGGACGACGGTCAGGATCGTCGCCGTCACGAGGATGCCGCGCACCGCGGCCGCGTCCTTTCTGCCGCTGGCGCGTCCGACCAGGATCTCGACCGCGGAGGCGAGTCCCTGGACGGCGCCGTAGGGGATGTTGTTGACGGCGAAGACCGCCGTCGAGGCCGCAACCGCCGCCGGCGCGCCTTCGGACAGGAAGGCCGTGAAGCAGAAGAACCCGCCGATCTCAAGGACGGTCCGAAGTCCGTTCGGCATTCCGAGCCGCAGGATCTCCATCGTCTCCCGCGCCGTGAGGCTCGGCCGGAGCGAGACGGTCCGCGCGCGGAACTCGGGCGCGCGGGCGATGGCCACGGCGAGGATGACGCACGGTACGACGTGAGCGATCGTCTGAGCGATGCCGGCGCCCGCCGTGCCGTCCGGGAGTCCCGCGAAGCCGGCGATGAAGACGGGTGCGATCGCCATGTTGACGAGGAACCCGAAGACCGTGACGAGTCCGACGAACTTCGTCTTTCCCTGTCCCGTGAAGAAACCGCCGAGGACCTGTGCGAGAATCGTAAAGGCCGCGTTGAGCATCAGGATGTCGAAGTAGCGCGTCTCGGCGGCAAGGACGTCCGGCGACGTGTTGAAGACGCCGAGGACGAGCCGCGCGAGCGGACAGCCGAGGGCGAGGAGCGGCAGGGTGAAGAGGGTGAGCCAGACAGACTGCACGAACGCGGCGAGCGCGCCCCGCGTGTCGCCGCCCCCGTGACGCTGCGCGAAGATCGTCCCCGCATAGCCGAGCGTCATGTTGAAGAACACCATGTACGTGACTGCGAGCATCGACGCGGGAAGCGACGCGTGGAGCGCCGTCGTCGAGTGGTGTGCGAGGAAGAACTGCGTCACGAAGGTGTTCGCGGCGAACGCGAGCTGGGCGAAGACGAGCGGCAGCGCCGTCCGAACAACGAGGGTGAAGTCCTTCCTCATGCGTGCGCCCTCCGCGTCGTCTGCCTGTCGCGCCATTCGCGCATCGTGCAGCCGAAGCGGGCCTTGAACGCCCGCTTCATGAAGGCCTCCGATTCCCAGCCGCAGAGCGTGGCGATCGGTCCGATCGCCTGGCGTGGGTTCGACAGCAGCTCGCAGGCGCGGCGGAAGCGATTCTCGCGGATCTCCTCTGTGATGCGGTGGCCGGTCGCGGCCTTGAAGCGCGTCTCGGCGAGGCGCTCGGAGACGCCCATGACCTTGACGACATCCGCAGCCTTGAGACCCGCGCAGGCGTCGCATCGGATGAGGTCCAGGGCGGTGAGAAGGCGGCGTCCGTAGAACGCCAGCCGTCGCGTGGAAAGGCGTGGCTCGACGCCGAGCGGCGCGTAGGTGAGCTTCTGCGGACGCGTCGCCGGATTCGTGAGCCGTTCGTGGAGGAGGGCGGCCGCCATGCGTCCGCCGCCGCGGAAGTCGGGCTCGACGCTGGAGAGGGACGGACGCAGGTTGTCGCAGAAGGCGGACACGTTGTCGACGCCGATGACGGCGATGTCGCCCGGCACCGAGATGCCGGCCATCGTGCAGACGTCCAGGACGGCGGCGGCGATGTCGTCATTCGCCGCGAAGAGTCCGCAGGGCTTGGGCAATGCCTCAAGCCAGGGTCGGAGACGCGTGGCGAAGTCGTCCTTGTTGCCGAGAGTCCACGGGTCCGTGAGTACGTGGCACGTCCGTCCGATTTCCGAGAGCCGCGCGACGAAGCGCTCTTGCCGGTGGCGGCTCCAGGCCACGCGGGCGCTCCAGCCGACGAAGGCGTAGGCGTTGCAGTCGGACTTTAGCAGCTCCTTCAGCGCCAGGTCCGCTATCGCCGCGTCATCATTGGAGACGACGAACGTCGCCTTGTCCTTGACCACCGCTTCGCCGGCATCGATGTGAACGGCAGGGATGTTGCCAAATTCCTCGGCGGGCGGCAGGAGGTTGGAGGATCCCTCGAGGATGCAGCCCTCGGGATTCCAATATCGCAGGACGTCCGCTACGGGGCGTGCGAGGCGCGCCACCTCGATTTCCTCGACATGCCAGTCGTGCGCCACCGCGAATTCGCGCACGCCCGCGAGTTCGGGAACGCGCGATCCCGTGTGGAGGTCGGTGATGAACAGGATCGTCTTCATTCGTGACGCCATTCTATCATGCCGGCATGTCTCAGCGCAAGAATTAATTTACGGTTTCGGACATGTTTTAGATGCGGTTTAGGATCTGAAAATGTCTTGCCATCGTGTAGAATCTCAGCATCATCGAAAAAGGAGACCTGTCCCCATGACCACCCCCCGATCCTTCGGACTCTTCTGCGCCTGCGCCCTCGCCTGTCTTCCCGCGTGGCGGGGCATCGCCGCGCCTGGCGGACTCCAGCTCGTGTTCGAGCAGGACGGTGCCGTCTGCGGCGCCTACGTCAACACGACGACCTACTACAAGCCGTGGGACGTCGCTGCGGATCGTCGGCTGCCGGCCGGTGCGCCGCACGGACTCGCCGCGTTTGACAACTTCACGGTGCGTGGCAACGGCGTGCTGCACGTCACGAAGTCCGGCGCTTATCGGTTCAAGACGATCGCTGACGACGGACTCGTCCTCCACCTGAACGGACGGTGTGTCATCGACCAGCCGAACTATGCGTCCGGCAAGGAGCAGTTCAGCGAGCCGATCGAACTGGAGGCGAACCGGCGCTACCCGATTTCCTTCAGATACCGCGAGGGCACGGGGAGCGAACTCTGCCAGATCCGCCTCCTAGACGTCGCGGCGAAAGAGACGATCTGGATCTCGGGCAACCTGCTCGAGCCCGTGCCCGAGCCCTGGACCTTCTTCGGCTACGGACAACGCAGCGCCTACGGCACCGTAGCCTACGACGCCACCGCCCGCGTCTTCGAGCTGACGGGCGTCGGACGCGGCTTCATGTACGACGGGGACGAGATCGACACGCTCACGCTGCCGACGGGAACGGATGACTTCGTCCTGCAGGCGACCTGCACGGTGCCGCAGGACGGCGCGGCGGCGCTTGTGGCGCGCACCTCGCTCACGAATGCGATCTGTCCCGGCGTCTCGCTCGCCGTCCGCCGAAGCGGCGTGACGTTCGCCGTGCGGGCGCAGCAGGGCGGCGCCGTGAAGGCGACGCAGGTGCCGGACGCGTTCGCCGCCGGGGCGCAGGTGCCGCTTCGGCTGACGCGTCGCCAGGGACGCCTCACGCTGGCGTTCTGCCAGTCGACGGGCGTCTGGACGAACGCGGGCGAGATCGCCGCCACGGGGCTTTGGGCGGGCGACCTGCGCGTCGGTCCCGGCGTCTTCTCGCGGTCGCAGTCCAAGACCGAGACGGCGCGGTTCTCGCGCCTCTCGTTCGTGCCCGTGAGCGTGACGCCCGAACTGTCCGTCACACGGGAAGCGTCCGGCGCACTGACCTGTCGCGTCATGACCGGGACGGACGCCGAGCGCCGTCAGGTGACGGGGCGGCGGCTGGGGAGCCAGGGCTGGTGGTGGTCGGACGCCTGCGCCTCCTTCGTGGCGGGCTGGACGGTGACCGTGACGGAGGCGGCGCCCGAGGGTGCCGAGGAGAAGGTGGTGAAGGCGACCGTTCCCGCCAGCGGAACGAAGACGATTGACGCCTGGCAGGGCGACACGGGCGTGAAGCTGTCCGTCTCCGCCAACGCCTCGTCCTTCTGGTCCCTCGGCCTTCCGCGCCCGGTCCTGTCGGAGCTGACGACGGCCCTTGAACCGGTGGCGCAGGTCCTGAACGGAAAGGGCCTCTGGCAGGCCGTCTACAAGTCGTGGCAGGACGGACCATCAGCGGCGACGCCGGATGCGACGCTCATCGGCACGCTTCCGGGGGCGTGGTCAGTAACGGACGGACCCTATGTCACGGATGCGGGGCAGTCCGTCGACCGCCAGAACTTCTATTCGCTCTGGCAGGGATACCTGTCCGTCCCCGTGAGCGGCTACTACAAGTTCCGCCAGAGCTACGTCAACGGCTGCGCGAAGCTGTCCCTCGCGGGGCTGGATGTCTTCAGCGCCTTCGACCGCGTGACGGTGGAGAAGACGGAGGAGAGCGACTGGATCCGTCTGACGGCCGGCCGGCGCTATCCGATCAACGTGATGTGGAGGAAGGGGAACGGCACGGGCTCCGGCAGCTTCTCCTTCGCCTGGCGGCGGGACGGGACGGACTGGGCGCCGCTGCCGAAGGAATGGCTGTCGACGACGCGCTCCGCAACGGCCCCGGTGCGGCTCGACCGGGACGGCGTCTTCGGCGCCTGGCGCGACTACGACATCGGGACGTCCATCCCCGGCAACTCGATCGTGGAGGGAACGCTTTCGACGGGAGGACGCCGCCCCGACGCGTTCGACCTCACCTTCCTGGCCTCGTCCGGCGAGGGGTCGTTCGACAACGGACTGACGACCGACGCGATCCACTTCCTCGCGCGGCCGATGGACGGCGACTTCCTCATCGAGGCGAACGTCTCGTTGCCGACAGGATACAACGGGGGCAAGGGCGTGTGGCGCCGCCTCGGACTCTGCGTGCGCGAGTCGCCGACCGCGGCGAACGCGCGCTGCATCACGGCGGTGCGGTCGTATGCCGACGGACGCCTGATGGCGCAGATGCGCAACCGGATGGGCGCGGCGCTCACGACGTTCTTCTCGCGGAACCTCGGCACGGGCACGGCGCGCATCGGCCTCGAGCGTCTCGAGGGTAAGTTGAACGTCTACATCGACGGACGCAGGGTCGCGACGCGGTCGCTGGACGGCTGGCCCGAACGGCTCTACGTCGGTTTTGCGGGTTCCTCCTGGGCGAAGGAGCATCAGGCCGTCGCGTTCTTCCAGAACTGCCGCGTGAAGAAGCAGATCTTCCACGGGTTCTTCATCTCCATCACCGAGCCGCAGCCGGATCCGCTGCCGTTCACGATGGAGGACTTCGCACCTGTCTACAAGGCGACGGTCTTGAAGTTGGGCAAGGGGGCCGTGCGCCTGCAGATGCCGAGCGCGGAATGGAGCACGGGCGCGCTCTATTCGAACAGCAACGGCGTCGACCTCTCGCAGGGCCGCTACCTCGCGGCGGACGTCGAGAACCTTTCGACGACGCGGCAGATGCGCCTGACGATGCACGTGTCAGCGGGCGGCGTCATCACCGACTCGGATGACCATGCCGCGGCGATCCTGGCGCAGAACCGGTCCGTCAACACGGGCATCGCCCTCAATCCCGGTGAGAAGGGCACGATGATGCTCCTGCTGCCGCATGTGGATATCTACGGCTATCCAGACGGTGCGAAGGGCGTGTACACGATTGACACGCACCATGTGACGGACATCGCATTCAAGATCCAGTGGCCGTACGAGAATGAGTTCAAGGGACTCGTCGACTGCAAGGTGTCGAACCTCAGGCTGGTGTCCTTCGCGGACAAGTCCCGCGCCGTGCCGCGCGAGAGATACCTGCCGTTCGTCGACAACTACGGACAGTTCATCCACGACAAATGGTCGGCGAAGGTGACGAACGACGTGCAGCTCGTCGAGGATCTCGTCCGCGAACGTGCGGAACTGAAGCCGGCGCCCGCGACCTGGGACGAATACGGCGGCTGGGCGAACGGTCCGCAGCGCACGGCGATGGGACACTTCCGCACGGAAAAGGTCGACGGCAGGTGGTGGTTCGTCACCCCGTCGGGACACCTCTTCTTCTCCTTTGGGATGAACGTCGCGCGGACAATGACGGACGCGTCGAGCGGTCCCGCCCATCCCGCCTGGTACGCCGACGGGGTGAACAAGAGGGGCAGCATGTCCTACACGCTCTGGAACCTTCAGAAGAAGTTCGGCACAAGTGCGTATACCGAGCCGTACTACGACTTCCTCCTCGACCGCTTCGACTCCTGGGGCATCAACACAATCGGCAACTGGAGCGCGGGCGACCTCTGCCGGAAGGGGCGCAAGCCGTACGTCTGCACGATCTATTCGCGCGATTCGTCCGTTCCGTCGCTGCCGAACTATTCGTGGTACGATTGCCTCGCCTCCGACTTCGGGACGAAGATGAAGGCCGCGGTGAAGGCGAACGCGGAGAAGGATCCGGCGCTCAAGAAGGCGCTCACGGACCCGATGTGCATCGGCTTCTTCATCGACAACGAGCCCGGCATCGGCGGCGCCGCGGCGGCCTCGGGTGGGGACGAAAAGGAATTCTACCGCGCGTACTTCAAGGCCTGCCGCGAGGCGATCAAGGCGATTGCACCGAACAAGCTCTATCTCGGCTGCCGTCTCGTCGGCTACCGCCAGTCGTCCTACATCCTGTCCGCGGCCGGCGAATTCTGCGACGTCGTCTCCATCAACGGCTACTGTAACTCCATCTACAACGTGCAGCAGGGGCTTCTCACCGGCAACGGCTTCGACAAGCCGATTCTGCACGGCGAGTTCCACTTCGGCTGCATTGACCGCGGCATGTTCAGCGCGGGGCTCTGTCCCGTCGGCACCCAGGTCGAGCGCGCCCGTTCGCTCACGCGCTTCATGCAGGGGGCGCTCGTTCATCCGAACATCATCGGCGCGCACTGGTTCCAGTACCGCGACCAGCCGCTGCAGGGCCGCGGCGACGGCGAGGCGTACCAGGTCGGTTTCGTCGATGTCTGCGACCGCACCTACCCCTGGCTGACCCGCGCGGCCCGTGAGGTCGGCGAGAACATGTACGACTATCGTCAGGCCGGCACGCTCAAGAACAGGATGAAGTAAGTCTTGCGGTTTTGGATATGCAAAAGGTGCGGTTTAGGATATGTCAAAAACTTGGTTTTTGCTACAATAGTGACATAATCACACAAGCAATAGGAGGATGTTTATGTGTAAGCTGGGGAGTATTGCGGCAGTCGCACTGGTCTGCGGGGTGGGCGTTGCGCAGGCGGCGGATTACACCGTCGCAGAAGGCGATTCGCTTGATGAGGCCATTAAGAATGCCGTCAAAGGTGACAACATCTATGTGGGACCTGGCACCTATACGACCACGACGCAGTACGGTCCGAATGTTCTCGGCAATTTGATCGGTACCGGTACGACGCGTGATGCTGTCATCATCAAATCCTCCGGCTCCTACCGTACGCTGCGTCTCGCGGATGGTGGTCGCATTGAGAATGTGACGATCATCGGCGAAGGAACGTACAAGGCCGACAAGGGCGGAGCCGTCGAAGTGAATGGAGGCACGATCACCAACTGCGTGATCACGGGCGGAACGGCCTACGGCAACAATGACAAGAATGCGGGCGGCAATCTCTACGTCAATGCGAACGGAGCCCTGATCGTCGATTGCGTCATCTCCGGGGGCAAGACGAAGAACCGCGGCGGCAACATCTGCCTTGACCATGGTACGGTCCGGGATTGTACGATTACGAGCGGTTCGATTCCGGAGAAGAAGGACAGTGACGCCGAACAGTTCGGCGGCAATGTCTTCATGTACCAAGGCAACCTTGAGAACTGCACGGTGACGGGCGGTTCTGCCGAGCGTGGCGGCAATGTCTATGTGCACAATTCCGTCTCAGTCGTCAAGGACTGCACGATCTCCGGCGGTACCGTGTCCAACTACGGCGGCAACGTCTTCCTGCGTGACGGCAAGATCCAGGACAGCAACCTGAGCGAGAGCTCGGCGACGAACAACGGCGGTTCCGTCTACATGCAGGCCGGTTCAATCGAAGGGTGCACGATCTCCAAGGGCTCGGGCAAAGAGGGCGGCGCCATCTACATGACAGGCGGCATGCTCAAGGACTCGACGGTCTACGCGAACGGCACGACGAAGGGCAGCGGTTGCGGCGTTTATATGGACGGATCGGGTGCGACGATCGACGGCTGCACGATCGACGGCAAGGATGGCGTCCTCTCCTATCACGGCGGCTGCATCTACATGAAGAGCGGCACGGTCAAGAACACGACCTGTCAGAACGGCGTCGCCCGCAGCGGCGGCGACCGCAGCGGTGGCAACATCTACATGGAGAACGGCACGCTTATGACCGTGACGCTCAGGAACGGCGATGCGATTTCCCAGGGCGGCAACCTCTTCGTCAAGAACGGCACGGTCACGGGGCTCGTTTGCGAGAACGGGAAGGCCGGCTCCAATGGCGGCAATATCCGCGCGAACGGTTCGGTTGTCATCTCCGACTCGATCATCAAGGACGGCTCGGGCGTCTCCGACGGCGAGGCAAAGGGCGCGAACGTCTACATGGACGCCACCGCGAAGCTGATTCGCTGCCAGGTGCTCGGTGGCACGAGCTACAAGCTTGACGGCATGACGGTCGGTTACGACCGCGGCAGCATCTGCGCTTACAGTTCCGATGCGGTCATCGACAACTGCCTCGTCGCGGGGTCCGCCTGCGGCGGCATCCTCTTCGGCACGGGCGCCAAGGCTTACAATACGACGATCGTCAACAATGAGAAGTACGGCGTCTGGTGTTGGGGCGGCGGCGGACAGACCTTCCAGAACTGCGTCCTCTTCGGCAACAAGGCCGGTGACGCCGCGCGTGACTGGACGGGCGACCAGCCGTCCGCCGTCGAACGACTCCTCAACTGCGCAGTGCCGACCGGTACGGTCGCGGGCCGCTATACGACGACGGTGACGATCACCGCCGATGATTTCATGGACTACGACGGCGGCGACTATCGGCCTTCTGGAGAATCATCCGCACTCTTCAACGCCGGTGCGGCGGATGAGCGTGCAGATGCTTCTACCCTCGATCTCGCGGGCAAGCCGCGCCGCAGCGAGTCGATCGACGTCGGCTGCTACGAGTATCAGATCTCCGCGATGACCGTTGCGCTGACGGCTCCCGAGCTTGACCATGGTTATGCGCCGGCGACGGTGACGCTGATGGCTTCGGCCGAGAACGCGCCTGCTGGCGAGACGGTGACGTATGTCGTCGACTTCGGAGACGGCACCACGGTCGAGACGACCGATCCCGCGCTTTCGCATACGTATGCGACGAGCGGCTCGTTCACGATTTCCGCGATCGCGAAGGCTGGTGAGGATAGATCGCGCAAGGCGGCCGAACGTCCGGTCGCGCTCGTCGAGAAGGTACAGCGTGTCGGCGGCACGGGGCACGCCACGGTTGCCGAGGCGGTTGCGGCTTCGGTCGACGGGTGCGAGATCATTCTCGAAGGCGATCGTTATGACGTGACGGCGACGATCGTTGTCAATAAGGCTGTAACGCTCAAGCCGCAGGGCGACGGGAAGGTCACCTTCCGTGCTGCGGGCACCGGGTATCGCGTGATGGAGCTGTCGAACGGCGCACGCGCTGAGAACCTGATCGTCGAGAACGGGTCGCTGCTCGGCGGCTTCGGCGCGTGTCTCTCGGTCGAGAATGCGACGGCCGCGAACTGCATTATCCGCGGCGGCACGGTCACGCGCGGCGAGTCGGGCAATGTCGGTGGCGGCGGTGTCGTTCTCTACGCTAGCGGCGAGCTCACGCACTGCGTCGTCACCGGCAACACCGTTGTCGGCACCTCCACGGACAATAGTGACTTCGGCGGCGCCGTCTACATTCCGAACGGACGCCAGTCCGTGAAGGTGCTCAATACCCTCGTCGCGGACAACGTCTACGAGACGAGCGAAGGCGTCGAGGCCAAGAGCGGCGCGGCGGGTATCTGCTTCGGCGGTGGCAACGAGCACAGCCTCGTCGAGAACTGTACCATCGCCGGCAACACCGTGAGGGGCGCGCTCTCGACCGACTCGGCCGGCATCTACTGCACGAGCTGGACGGTGACCTTCCGCAACAACGTCGTCGCCGGCAACCTCGAGACCGCGAAGGGTGAGAACGGAACCTACACCGCGACTCACATCGCGACGGATTGCACGACGCGCTGCGTGGTGACGGATGCCGCAGCTCCGATCAACGATAACTGTTTTGTCGCAACACGGGACAGGATCTTCCGCGACTTTGCCGGGAAGGACTACCGACCGCTTTCGAAGGGCGCGCTGTTCGACAAGGGCGAGACGACCTCGTCCGTGGACATGAACGGCACCGACCTCCTGGGTAATCCGCGCGTCATGTTCAAGGCGATCGACGTCGGCTGCTATGAAGCGCAGACGAAGGGTGGGTTTACGGTCGTCATCAAGTGAGGGTCTGCGCCCGAGGAGCGGGCGCAGTACGGTGAAAGGGTCTTATGTTTAGGTGTGCGATTTGTTCGGTGCTGTTCGCGTCAACGGCCGCTTCGGCGTTGACGTTGGATGAATTCGCTCCCGTGTATAAGGCGCGGGTGGAGAAGAAGGGGGCGAATGATGTCGTCCTTGTGTTGAACAGCGCCGAATGGAGTTCAGGGCTGAAGTGGACGTCGTCGGCGGGCGAGGACTTCTCGCAGGCGAAGTATCTCGCCGTCGATGTCGAGAACCTGTCGCAGACGCGGCAAGGGCGGCTCACGATGCACGTCTCTGCGGGCGGCGCGAGTGGTGACTCGGGGGATCACGCGACGGCGATTTTCAAGAAGAACCGGTCCGTCAATACGGGAATCGGACTCAACCCCGGCGAGAAGGGAACGATGAAGATCCTGCTGACGCATCCTGAGATCTATGCGGCGCCTGAGGACGCGCGTGGTCCTTACGTGTTTGATACGCATCATGTCACATCCATCTCCTTCCAGCTGCAGTGGCCGTACGAAGACGAGACGGAGGAGCTTCCCGATTTCCGCCTCAGCAACCTGCGCCTCGAAGGCGAGCCCGATCGGGCGCGTGCGGTTCCGGCGGAAAAGTACGTGCCGTTCGTGGATGCGTACGGACAGTTCGCGCATGCTGACTGGAAGTTCAAGGTCCATGATGACAAGGACCTTGCCGCCGACCTCAAGGCCGAACTCGCGCATCTTCATCCCGCGCCCGAATCCTGGGATCGCTTCGGCGGCTGGGCGGAGGGTCCGCAGCTGAAGGCGACCGGGCACTTCCGCACCGAGAAGGTCGACGGCAAATGGTGGCTCGTGACGCCGGAGGGGCACCTCTTCTTCTCCGTCGGCCTCGACGTGACGCGGATCATGACGGACATCACGGACGCGTCGAAGCATCCGACATGGTACCAGGGGGAGATTCCCGCGGACGGCAAGATGGCGTTCACGATCTGGAACCTCGAGAAGAAGTTCGGCAAGAAGGACTTCACGTCCGACTACTACGACCTCGTCTTCAGGCGGTTCGATTCGTGGGGACTCAACACGATTGGCAACTGGAGCGCGCCAGAGCTCTCGCTCGCCTCCCGAAAGCCCTACGTCTCCTGCGTGCTCGAGCGCGCGAAGGGCGTGAAACGCCATCCGAAGTTCCACATCTACGACTTCACCGCGCCCGATTTCGAGGCGAAGTTCCGTGCGGCGATCCGCGAGAAGTTCGCGACGGACCCGTCGCTTCGGCATGCGGCGAAGGATCCGATGTGCATCGGCTTCTTCATCGACAATGAGCTGCAGTTCCAGAAGTGGATTCCCGACGTCGGCCCTGCGAAGGCCGCGCCGTACGTCGACCTCTACTTCCGCCTCTGCCGGGAGGAGCTCGCGAAGGCCGCGCCCGGGAAACTCTATCTCGGCAGTCGCTTCGTCGGGTTCCGTCAGGACGGACTCCTCTGGCGTACGGCGGCGAAGTATTGCGATGTCGTGACCGTGAACGCCTACGCGAATTCGGTCTACAACATCTCTGAGAAGATCTTTGACAAGGGCCGGGACAAGCCGATCCTCGTCGGCGAGTTCCACTTCGGCTGCTACGACCGCGGGATGTTCAAGCCCGGTCTTGCGCCCGTCTGGAATCAGACCGAGCGCGCCCGCAGCTACACGCGCTTCGTCGAAGGCTGCCTCGCTCATCCGTGGATCGTCGGCTGCCATTGGTTCCAGTACCGCGACCAGCCGCTCCTCGGACGCGGGGACGGCGAGGCGTATCAGATCGGCTTTGTGGATGTCTGCGACCGTCCGTATCCCGCGCTGACCCGCGCCGCTCGCAAGCTCGGCGGCGAGCTGTACGAGAAGAGGTCGAAGGGTGTGTGGTAAGGTGAAGCTTCTGTTCTTGATTGTCGGCGTGTGCGCGGTCTGGGTGTCCTCGGCCTTCGCCGGACGGAGGGTGACGTCGCTCTCCGGTCCTGGGTGGACGTGCGACGGCGAGGCGGTCACTGTGCCGCATTGCTGGAACGGCATTGACGGTGCGGATGGCGAGCCGGCGAAGCCTGTCGGCACGAACGCGTATGACCGCTACGGGATGTCCGTCTCGCCTAACACCTACGTGCGCAAGGCGGCCGTGTACACACGGGCACTGCCCGATCCGACGCCGGGGCGCCGCCAGTTCGTCCGCTTCGGGGCCGTCTCGCGCGAGGCGACGGTGAAGATCAACGGACGCCTCGCCGGCACGCACGCGGGCGCGTTTACGGCCTTCACGGTGGAGGTGACGGACTTTCTCAAGCCTTCCGGCAATACGATGGAGGTCGTGGCGGACAACCGCTATAACCCCGACCTGGCGCCGCTGAGTGCGGACTACACGCTGATGGGCGGCATCTATCGCGAGGTCGAATGGCTCGAAACGCCGCCGGTCTGCATCGATCCCGTCACGGACGGTGCGGACGGCGTGACGCTCGACGTCAACACCAACGGCACCGTCGTCGCGACCGTACGGGTGCTGGGTCCTGGACACGCGGTGGGGATCTTGGCGTCCACGGTGAAGCAGACCTTCCGATTTCCTTCGCCCGAGCTCTGGAGTCCGGAGCATCCGAAGCTCTATTCCGTGCACATCGAGATCGCGAGCGGCGATGCAATCGACGTGCCGTTCGGGTTCCGCACGGTCGAGTTCCGGGCGGACGGCTTCTACCTGAACGGACAGAAGCGCAAGCTGCGCGGCGTCAACCGTCATCAGGATGTCGGCGCGCACGGCTGGGCGGCGACGGCGGAGGAGGACGAGCGTGACTTTGCGCTCATCAAGGAGACGGGGGCGGATGCGGTGCGGCTCGCGCACTATCCGCAGAGCCGGCGCGTCCTCGACCTCTGCGACCGGCTTGGGCTTCTCGTCTGGTGCGAGGAACCGGCAATCAACTGGCTGGCGAAGTCGGCGGCGTTCAAGGCGAATCTCCTGCAGCAGGCGCGGGAGATGGTCGCGCAGAACCGGAACCATCCGTGCGTCTTCGCGTGGTCCCTCTTCAACGAAATCTACAATAGCGTGCCCCCGGACCGGGCGGAGGAGGGGTGGATGGAGGCGATTCTCGCCGAATCGCGCGATCTCATGAAGGCGCTCGATCCGTCGCGTCCGATCGTGGCGGCTTCCGACCGTCAGCCGCGCCGT
The DNA here is from genome assembly GCA_945613785.1 of uncultured Verrucomicrobiota bacterium. Classification (GTDB taxonomy): domain Bacteria; phylum Verrucomicrobiota; class Kiritimatiellia; order RFP12; family UBA1067; genus UBA1067. The sequence continues at coordinate 14,057 of CALZAJ010000011.1, forward strand.
CTGCTGAACGACCTGCCCGACCAGCTCGCTTTCAACGCCTATCCGGGCTGGTACGGTGATACGACGATGCGTCAGGACATCGAGCAGTGGTTCGCCGCCTCGGGGCGGCAGATGATGGGCATCGCCGAATACGGGGCGGGCGGGAATCCGTTCGAGCATCTCGATCCGCTGCCGCCGGGACGGCTCGATCCGGGCGGACCCCTGCATCCCGAGGAGACGCAGGTGAAGCTCCATGCGGCGGACTACCGTGAGATCGTCGCCGAGCCGCGGCTCTGGGGAACTTTCATCTGGGCGATGTTCGACTTTGCGGCGGATGCGCGGCGCGAGGGCGGGAAGAACGGCATCAACGACAAGGGACTCGTCACGCGCGACCGCGCGGTGAAGAAGGACGCCTTCTATTTCTACAAGGCGAACTGGTCCGCGGAGCCCGTCCTTCACATCTGCTCGCAGCGCGCGACGGAGACCGTGAACGCCGCCTGCACGGTGGTCGGCTTCTGCAACTGCGGCCCCGTGACGCTGGTCGCGAACGGCAGGCCGGTCGGCACGCAGGTGCCGGACGTCGTCAAGGTCGTCCGATGGACGGATGTGCCGCTTCGCAAGGGCGAGAACGTCCTGGAACTGCGGACCGACGACGGCCGTATCTCGACGCGTCGGCTCGTGCGCTGATTGCGACATGCATTTCTGTATGCATTTCTGTATTGCCCTCGGGTCCTTGTCATGATAGACTTGTAGGGTCGTAAACTAGCATTACCAGTTGGATGGGAGAAGTGTACATGAAGAAGATGGTTTGTGCGGCTGCGCTCGCGACGTGCGGGGCGGCGATGGCGATTACGGATGCGGAGATCGAGAAGCTCATCGGCGAGATGACGCTTGAGGAGAAGGTCGGCCAGCTCGTGCAGCTCGGCTCGGCCGGCAAGGAGGGTGGTCCGCTCAGTCAGGACGCAACGGGCGTCGCGCTGCCGGCGGACGTCGCCGAGATGGTGCGCAAGGGCGAGGTCGGCTCGCTCATCGGCGCGTGCGGCGTCACCAACTTCAACGCCTTCCAGCGCATCGCGATGAACGAGGCGCGGGTCAAGATCCCGCTCATGGTCGGACATGACATGATCCACGGCGTGATGACCCAGGCGCCGATTCCGCTGGCGCTCGCCTGTGCGTGGGACGAGAAGACGTGGCAGGACTGCGGACGCCTTATCGCGGTCGAGTCGCCGGCGAAGGGCTGCAACTGGACGTTCACGCCGATGGTGGACATGTGCCGCGATCCGCGCTGGGGACGTATCGCCGAGGGGCCGGGACAGGATCCGTACCTCGGCGGCAAGATGGGCGCGGCGATGGTGAAGGGCATCCAGTCCAAGGCGGGCGCGCTGCCCGTCGCCGCCTGCATCAAGCACTTCGCGGCCTACGGCGGAGCGGAGGCGGGACGCGACTACAACACGGTCGAGATGAGCGAGTCGACCTTCCGCAACGTCTACCTGCCGCCGTTCAAGGCCGGCGTCGAGGCGGGCGCGCTCACGGTGATGCCGGCGTTCAACACCCTGAACGGCGTTCCCTGCAGCGTCAACAAGTGGCTCCTCACCGACATCCTCCGCGATCACCTCGCGTTCAAGGGCTTCACGATCTCCGACTGGTGCGGCGTCTCGGAATGCGAGCTTGACCATCACGGCATGGCCGAGACGCATGCGGGCCTCGTCGAACTGGCGATGGACGCCGGTATGGACCAGGACATGATGGCGGGCCTCTACCGCAAGGAGCTCGTGCAGCTCGTCAAGGACGGGAAGGTGCCGATGGCCCAGGTTGACCGGAGCGTCCGCAACATCCTTCAGGTGAAGAACGCGCTCGGCCTCTGGGAGAACCCCTACATCGACGAGGCGAAGCTGAAGGCGCAGATCGACCTCGCGGCGCATGCCCGCCAGGCGCGCGCGATCGCGGCGAAGTGTTGCGTCCTCCTGAAAAACGAGAAGGATGCGCTGCCGCTCAAGCCAGGCGTGAAGGTCGCGCTGGTCGGTCCGGGTGCCGAGGACTGCGTCAGCATTTCCGGCACGTGGTCCGCCTACATCGAGAACAAGTTCGAGATGACGCTCCCCGAGGGGCTGCGCGGCGCCGGCGTCACGTTCACCTACACGCCGGGCTACGACTGGCAGAAGGGGCGCGCCGATGCGAAGGCGCTCAAGGCGGCCGCGAAAGAGGCCGATGTCGTCGTGGCGCTCTTCGGACAGAAGGGCACCGATTCCGGCGAAGGCTGGAGCGTCCTCGACATCACGCTGCCGAAGGTGCAGCTCGAGGCGCTTAACGTCCTCAAGCGGACGAAAAAGCCGCTCGTTGCGGTGCTGATCAACGGACGCCCCCTCGCGATTCCCGAACTGGCGGAGAAGGCGGACGCGATTCTCGAGGCGTGGTGTCCGGGCACGAGCGGCGGCGGCGCGATTGCCGACGTCCTCACGGGCAAGGTCAATCCCGAGGGCCGACTCACGACCGAGTTCCCGGTGTCGGTCGGCCAGCTGCCGCTGTACTACAACCGCCTGCGGACGGGGCGTCCCTCGGACGTGAGCGCGCCGTACTGCTCGTGCTATCGCGACGGTCCCCATCAGGCGCTCTATCCGTTCGGCTACGGCCTCGGCTATGCGACGTTCGCCTATGCGAACGAGCTGGTCAAGGTAGAAGGTGAAGGTAATCAGAGGAAGGTCGTCCTTTCCTGCGATGTGACGAACACGGGCAAGGTCGCGGGCGTCGAGACGGTTCAGGCCTACACGCGTCAGATGGTCGGCGTCGAGTCTCGTCCGATCCGCGAGCTCCGCGGCTGGCAGAAGGTCGCCCTCGCCCCGGGCGAGACGAAATGCGTGACGATCGAGGTTCCGGTCGCGCAGCTCGGCTACTGGTTGAAGGATCGGTTCGTGCCGGCCGCCGGTCCGATGCGTGCCTGGATTACCCGCGACTCCGTCTCGGGCAAGACCCTCGAATTCCGCCTGTGATGAAGACGTCCTGCGCCTGTTCGCTGGGCCTTCTCGGCCTGTTGCTGGCCCCGGTCGCCTTTGGCGCTTCGACGGGCCTTGAGGTCGATCCTCCGTCAGATACTGGCGCGGCGTGTCCGACACCTCGCGCCACTTTTCAACAGCATCTCAAGGTGACGGCCTGGGAGCTTCGGGACCAGACCGACGGGGTCGGGGAGCTCGTGCAGAAGCGTGCGTGGCTGCTTCTGCCGGGAACGGGCGGTTTTGACCTGACGGGCAATGTCGTTGACGTGCAGGATGTCGTGACGGGCGCGGGCACGGCCTACCTGCGCCTCGCGCCGCTCCCCGGCTCGCGCAACTGGGACGGACCCGACTTCAAGGTGAAGCCCGGTTCAGCCGAAGGCGTCGAGGTCATCGCGCGCGACTGCCGCACGCTGACAATTGCGTACGAAGGCGGTGAGATCGGACGCCGGGCGGCGCTGATGAAGGCGCAGCGCGAGCTGCGTCCGTTTGTCCCGGGACGCGAC